>CAVAJA010000028.1:0-56069 GCA_963588615.1 Lachnospiraceae bacterium
GTGTAAAATCGGCATTGTGTCGAGCAGGAGTGTATCTGCTCTTCCTGTTTACGCTGATTTTCTTTGGCGCACCGAGTTTGGAATACAGCGGTGCGATTCTGAGGAGATTTCTGGTGTTCACCTATCCGGGATGGCTCTACCGCATGGCGGCAAAGCTGGATATGCCGGAGTTCTGGCTGCTGAACAAGCTGGTTTCGGCAGCGGCACCGGGACTTGCAGATGCGGTGCTCCTTGCAGAACTGCTGGGAATGCTGGCATTGTCACTGCTGCTTGTGAACAGGAAGCGGACGGCGGTAACGCTGTCGGAGACGATGGCGCTGAACGTGCGGAATGCCGTTTTGCTGGGAGCACTGCTGGTGATGTGCCTGTGTTCCGTGTCCGGTGTGTCGACGTACCTGTATTTTCAGTTCTGACGAAGATTTTTGCAGGAGTTTTGGATGGGTGCAGCAGGTTTGGAAAACAGATGATGAAGAGCAGACAAAACGAGCGTGTAAATCACAGCGCAGGACCAAAAAAGGGCGGCGCAGCAAGGTTTCTGACGGCACTGGCTGTTACGGCAGCGGCGCTGGCCGGGCTGTGCGCCCTTGCAGTGTATCTGCTGGATCCCTTTTATCATTACCATAAGCCGTGGTTCGGACTGAAATCTGTCTTAAATGAAAAAGAATATCAGGTGCCCGGAAGCCTTCGGCATTACGAATATGATTCGGTGCTGGTGGGGTCGTCCGTGGTGGAGAACAATGACAACGCCTGGTACGACGAGGCCTTCGGAGGCACAACGATCAAGGCCGTGCGCAGCTACGGCGGCGTGGCAGATCTGGTGTGGTATCTGAATCTGGCTTTTGAATCGCAGGACATCCGGCAAGTGTTCTTTAACCTGGATCCTTCCTCTTTGACGCAGGAGGCAGAGACGACCTTTGAGGCCTCCGGCTGCCCGATGTATCTGTACGACAGCAATCCTCTCAATGATATACAGTACCTGTTGAATAAAACGGTGCTGCTGGAAAAGATTCCGTATCTGCTGGCACAGTCCCTGTCTTCTGATTACAATGAGGGGCTCTCCTACAACTGGGCAGAGGGAAAGGATTTCTCGGAAAACGGCGTGCTGACACATTACGTGCGCAAAAGGAAAGCGTCAGAGGCACTTCCTGCGGAGGCAAAAAAGCAGCAGCTGGAGGATAATCTTGCCTTGCTGACCGAGATTGTGGAGGAACATCCGAAAACACAGTTCTATTTTTTCCTGCCGCCGTATTCCATGATCTGGTGGGATGATGCCGTGCGCAGCGGTCTGGAGGAAGTGTACCTCTATGATGAAGAGCAGGCAGCAAAGACGCTTCTGCAGTATGAGAATGTGCGCTTTTTTGACTTTCAGAATATGACGGAAACGGTGACGGATCTGAACCGGTACATGGACACGGTGCACTTCGATCCGCAGACCAATTATGAGATCTGTCAGGCGCTGGCTGCCGGTGAGTGCGAGGTGACAGACGAAAATCTGGAAGAAGTCTTTGCTGCAACCAGGGCCGGCATTGCCGAATATGAGGCCGGGCAGATCCGCGCCTATGAGGAAGCAGATCGGTTCGTGTATGATTCGGAGTGAGGAGCAGTTTTCATGGCAGAGCACGCAGCACAGGTCAATGAACTACTGGAATGGTACGACAGCAATCGTCGGATTCTCCCCTGGCGGGAGGATCCGACGCCTTATCATGTGTGGCTTTCGGAAATCATGCTGCAGCAGACCAGAGTAGAGGCTGGAAAGGCCTACTATCTGCGTTTTCTGGAAGAACTGCCGGACATCGCGTCCCTGGCAGCGGCACAGGAGGAAGTGTACTTAAAGCTGTGGGAAGGCCTGGGGTATTATTCCAGAGTGCGGAATCTTCATAAGGCGGCCGAAAAAATCATGGAGGATTTCGGAGGCAGGATGCCGAAGGAGGCAGGTGAACTGGAAAAGCTGCCGGGAATCGGCCCCTATTCCGCGGCCGCCATCTCCTCCATTGCATTTGGACAGCCGGCGGTGGCGTTGGACGGCAATTTGCTGCGCGTCTATGCCCGCATGACGGAATGTGCGGAAGAGAGTAAGAGCCCGAAGGCCAGAAAGGAAGCTCTTGCATATTATGAGGAGCGGATCGGAGCGGCCGGGAAACGGCCGGGGGATTTCAATCAGGCTCTGATGGATCTGGGGGCAGGAGTCTGTCTGCCTAACGGAGAGCCGCTGTGCGGAAAATGTCCGTGGGAAGCAAGATGCCTGTCACACAGCGAAGGAAGAGAGCAGGAGTTCCCCGTGGTTTCGCCGCAAAAGACACGCAGGAAGGAAAAGCGGACCGTGCTGATCCTGCGTGCCGGAGACCGGATTGCACTGCGAAGACGTCCGGAAAAGGGACTCCTTGCGGGCTTGTATGAATTTCCGAACGTGGAAGGGCACTGCAGGGGAAAGGACCTGCCGAGAATTATGCGGCAGCTGCTGTCGCAGGAAGTACCGGAGGGAGCCGTTCGCAGACTTCCTTCGGCAAGGCATGTATTCTCTCATATCGAATGGGTGATGCAGGGATATGAAATTCGTCTTCCGAGTGTCTGTGAGGCGGAGGACGTGATCTGGGCAACGCAAGAGGAACTGGAAAGGAAGTATTCCGTTCCCTCGGCGTTTGATGCATACAAACCGGCATCTGCGGCAGCAGGAAGCCCGGACAGCAGCGAAACACAGGCCTGAACAGGCTCGCGTCGCAGGAGGCAGAAAATGCGGATCGAATATCCGGAATATTATGAGAAATTTCATTGTCTGGCAGAGGCCTGTCCGGACACCTGCTGCAAGGATTGGGAGGTGGATGTGGATGAAGACACCTTCTATTACTACCGGGTGCAGGAGGGAACGCTGGGAGAGAAGCTGAACCGTCTGCTGAAGGAGGAGGGGGAGGCCAAATATATTCCGCTGCGGGAAGATGGGCGATGCCCTTTTCTGCGGGAGGATGGGCTCTGCGAAATCTGCGCCGCCCTGGGGGAAGAAGGCCTTTCTCAGACCTGTCAGGAATATCCGCGCTACTATATGGGAATCGGAGACTATGAACAGATTGATCTGAGTTTGTCCTGCATGGAGGTCGGGCGTCTCCTGTTCACGGGGAAAGGACCGGTTCATTATGTAAAGGATACCGATGAGGAAGAGCCCTGGGAGACGCTGGAGGAAGGAGAACAGGAACGGCTTGTGAATGTTCTGAAGCTGCGCGATGAGATCCTGCAGAGTCTTGCAGGATACGAGGCAGGAACGGAAAATGCGGAGGAAGTGCTGCCGGAAGTCCTTCCGGATGAGAGCGCGGATGAGGAACTGCTGGAACTGATTCCGGAGCTTGAAATTCTGGACACGGAAGGAGCAGGTCTTATCGCGGCAATTCAACAGGACTATACCGAAATCAGGGATTGCGAAGCGGCTTTCAGGGAACGGTATGAAGAGCTGCTGCGGAGATTGTTCACGAGATTTGCAGCGTATCTGGTGTATCGTTATACCATTGATTCGTATTACGAGGACATGGAGAATGTGAGGCGGCTGTGGCGGCGAAGTCTGCGCCTGGTGCTCCTGATGTGTATCAACTGCGACCGGCAGAGCGGATCCTTCGGAATCGGCAGCATGATACGTCTGACGCACAGCTTCTCACGCCAGATTGAGCACAGCGATGAAAATCTGGAGCTGTGGAAAACACGCAGAACAGCACCGTAAAGGTGCTTTGAATCGATGCAAAATATGTTATCATCAGTGGAAAAAGTTGAACCCTACACGGAGGAATGAGAGCGATGAATATTGTGTGTCTGGATTTGGAAGGAGTATTGGTTCCGGAGATATGGATTGCATTTGCAGAGGCTTCCGGAATTCCGGAACTCAAGAGAACCACCAGAGACGAACCTGATTACAATAAGCTGATGAACTGGCGCCTTGGAATCCTGAAGGAGCACGGGCTTGGTCTGAAGGAGATACAGGAGACCATAGCGACCATCGATCCGCTTCCCGGTGCAAAGGAATTTCTGGATACGCTTCGCAAGGAGACGCAGGTGATCATCATCAGCGACACCTTCTCCCAGTTTGCCGGTCCTCTGATGGCAAAGCTTGGCTATCCTACTATTTTCTGCAATTCCCTTGAGGTGGCAGAGAACGGAGAGATCACAGGTTTTAAGATGCGCATCGAGAACTCGAAGCTGACCACAGTGAAGGCGCTGCAGTCCATCGGCTACGATACCATCGCCAGCGGAGATTCCTTCAATGATCTTGGCATGATCGGTGCCAGCAAGGCGGGCTTCCTGTTCCGTTCTACGGAGCAGATCAAGAAGGATCACCCGGAGCTTGCTGCGTACGAGACCTTTGATGAGCTCCTGGCTGCCATTGAGAAAGCACTGGTATGAAATATTATTTTGCTCCGCTGGAGGGAATCACGGGGTGCCGCTTTCGCCTGGCACATCATCAGTTCTTTCCCGGGATGGACGCCTATTACACGCCCTTTGTGGTGGCGACCTATACCAATAAGCTGAAATCAAGGGAAAAGAGGGACGTTCTGCCGGAGAACAACAAGGGAGTGCCGACCGTTCCGCAGGTTCTCACGAATCGAGCGGCTGAATTCCTGCATTGTGCTGAATTTCTTGCTGCATTCGGCTATACGGAGGTAAATCTGAATCTGGGATGTCCGGTCGCGACCGTGACGGCTAAGGGAAAGGGTTCCGGTATGCTGCGGACGCCGGAGGTGTTGGATCGCTTCCTGAACGAGATTTGTGAGGGAGCAGAACGGATTCGGGTGATGGATGCGGACGGGAGATGTCAGCCGCTGCGCATCTCTGTCAAGACCCGACTTGGCTGGGAGAAGCCGGAGGAATTTGAAGAGCTTCTTGGCGTGTATCAGCGATATCCGCTGGAGAAGCTGATCATTCATGCCAGAACCCGGCAGGAGCTGTACCGCGGAAAGCCGGAACTGGAGGCATTTCGAGCAGCCTATCACACTGCGGAGGGAACCGGAGAGAAGAGCCGGCTGCGGCTGTGCTACAACGGAGACGTTCGGACGGAAAATGATCTGGATTTTCTGGAGCGGGAGTTTCCGGAGTTGGACAGCATCATGATCGGCAGAGGGCTGCTGTCGGATCCGGGGCTGATTCTGAAGCGGGTGAACGGAATAAGGGCAGGAGTTAAGACCATTCGGGAATTCCACGATGCCCTGTATGCTGCTTACGATGAGCAGTTTCACGATGACAGGATTCGCATCAACTGCATGAAGGAGCTGTGGACATTTCTGGGACAGAGTTTTCGGGATGAAGGACGCTACGTAAAGGGAATTCATAAGGCCGGGAGTCGTCTGGAATATGAATCGGCCGTGCGGATGCTGTTCGCGAATTGTTCCCGGCAGCCGCTGCAGGACGGGATCGCGAGCTCCAAGATGGGCAGGTAATGTGCGGCAGACGGTGTCCCCGGAGCGGAATCAGACCGACACGCTGCAAATGGAAGGAGTTCAGAAGTGAAGGTAACGATCCTCTGCATCGGTCATATGAAGGATAAAGCACTGGCTTCCCTCCAGAATGAATACATCAAGCGTCTTACTGCCTTCTGCAGGGCGGAAGTGACGGAGGTAAAGGATGAATCCAATGCCCACGCAGAGAGAGCGGGGGAGGCAGAGCGAATCAAGAACCGGGAGGCGGAGCATGCTCTGGAGAAGATTCGTCCCGGAGATTACTGCATTCTGCTGGATCTGCATGGAACGGAGTGGAGCTCCGAGGAGTTCGCAGCAAGGTTGGCCGGATGGCAGCAGCGCTCATCCTCTCTGGTATTCGTGATTGCCGGATCGCTTGGACCGGGCAAGGCACTGACAGAGCGCGCAGACGAGAGATGGAAGCTGTCCGACCTCACATTTACCCATTTGATGACAAGAGTGCTGGTGCTGGAACAGATCTATCGGGGCTGCATGATTGAGGCAGGAAGGGATTATCATAAGTAATGGAACAACAGGGAATGCGCAGGTACGGCGCCTCGGAGCTTGCCAGAGTTTACTGTGAGAAATGCAATGGCTGCGGAGAGTGCTGCCATGGAATGGGAGAGAGCATCCGGCTGGATCCCTGGGATGTCAACCAGCTCACCAGGGGTCTTGGAAAGAGTTTTGAGGAACTTCGGGAGGCGGGAATCGTCGGGCTCCATGCAGAGGACGGAATGATCCTGCCGCATATGCAGATGAAGGAAAACGGAGACGGTGCCTGTTCCATGCTGGGAGACGATGGAAGGTGCCGGATTCATCCATACCGTTCGGGGTATTGCAGATTGTTCCCGCTGGGAAGGGATTACGATGAGGATACCCGCAGCTTTCGGTATTTTATTGTTGACAGCGGCTGCGCCATGCCGGGAAAACAGAAGGTAAGAATCAGCAGGTGGCTCGGCATCGAGAATCTGCCGCGGTATGAGCAGTTCGTGTGTGACTGGCATTATTACTGCAGGGATGTGAAAGCATTTCTGGCCGCCTCGGAGGATGAAAATTTCCGGCAGCAGCTGAACCTATTCATCCTGAAGGTGTTCTATGCGACCCCTTATCGTGAGGCGGATTTTTATTCTTTGTTTGACATGCGCCTTCGGCAGGCAAAAAGTGTGATGGAATAGCTGCCTTCATTCATGGGATTCAGCGGGTGCCCGCGGCAGTTCCGATGCACAGAAAAGGGAACTGCTGCGCAGCAGCGGATCTGCAGATGAAGTTTGAACAGTTATAGTGTTGCGAAACATGGAGGACAAAAATGGCTGCATTTAAGAGAATGTTGTACGGCGGTGACTACAATCCCAATCAGTGGCCCAGAGAAGTCTGGAACGAGGATATGCGCATGTTCCGGGATGCGCACATCAACAGTGCAACGATCAATGTATTTTCGTGGGCAAAGCTTCAGCCGAATGAAAACACGTATGATTTTTCCTGTCTGGACGAAATGGTGGACATGCTGTCAAAGGAAAACTATGACATTGTCATGGCGACCTCCACGGCGGCACTTCCTGCGTGGATGGTGCGGGACTATCCGGAAACCATGTTCGCTGACTATGAGGGACGTCGTCACCACTTCGGCGGACGGCACAATTTCTGCCCGAATTCCCAGGTGTACCGCAAGTTTGCATCAGCCCTTACCAGGAAGCTGGCACAGCGGTATGCCGGCAATCCGCATATCACCTGCTGGCACATCAGCAACGAGTACGGCGTGGTTTGCTACTGCGACAACTGCAGGAAGGCCTTTCAGGAGTGGCTGAAGAACCGCTACCATACCATTGAAGCACTGAATCAGGCCTGGAATATGGAATTTTGGGGACATCTGGTCTACAACTGGGATGAAATTGTTGTTCCGAACGTGCTGGGAGACAGCTTCAACGGCAACAGGACGAATTTTGCAGGGCTCTCCATCGACTACTGCAGATTCCAGTCGGAGAGCATACTGGACTGCTACAAGATGGAACGGGATGTGATCCGCGAATATATCCCGAATGCGCTGATTACGACCAACCTCATGGGAACCTTTAAGGCTCTGGATTATTTTAAGTGGGCAAAGGAGATGGACATTGTCTCCTGGGACAACTATCCGTCTTACGATACACCGTGGAGCATGACGGCGATGACCCATGATCTGATGCGCGGTCTGAAGGATGCGAATTTCATGCTGATGGAGCAGACGCCGAGTCAGCAGAACTGGCAGCCCTACAATTCTCTGAAGCGCCCCGGACAGATGCGGGCCCAGAGCTACCAGACCATAGCTCATGGTGCGGATACTGTTCAGTTCTTTCAGCTGCGCCGCAGTGCGGGGGGCTGCGAGAAATTCCACGGGGCGGTCATCTCCCATGCAGGAACGGAGAATACCCGTGTATTCCGGGAGGTGGCAGCGCTTGGAAAGGAACTGGAGGAGATCGGGCCGCAGGTTCTGAAGACACAGAAGCATTCGGAGATCGGGCTTATTTTTGACTGGGAGAATTACTGGGCACTGGAATACACCAGCGGCCCGTCGACGGATCTGCGTTATGTAGATCAGATCCACCAGTATTACGAGTATTTCTATCAGAGAAATTATTCGGTGGATATGATTCCGGCGGATGCAGACTTCAGCAGATATAAGATCATTGCCGCACCGGTGCTGTATATGGTGAAGGCGGGGATGAAGGAGGCTCTGGAGGAGTATGTCCGAAACGGAGGAATCCTGATCACCACGTTCATGAGCGGAATTGTAAACGAGTCCGATAATGTCTATCTGGGCGGATATCCCGGCCCGTTAAGAGAACTGGCCGGTGTTTTCGTGGAGGAAATCGATGCACTGGCTCCGGAACAGAGGGGAAGCGTGACCTTCGGTGACGGAACAGAGGCAGAATGCAGCCTGCTGTGTGACCTTATGCACGCAGAAGGTGCAGAGGTTCTGGCATCCTATTCCAGTGATTTCTACGCAGGCATGCCTGCTGTCACGAGAAATTCCTATGGAAAGGGAACCGTGTATTACGTCGGAACACAGCTTGCGGCGGAAGGTCTTGCCAGAGTTTTGAGTCAGGCGGCGGAGGAATCCGGCGTGAAAGCTTCTGTGCCGGAAGAAACCGGATTGGAAATTACGTGCCGCGAAGGAGAGGGAATCCGCCTGTATTTCGTCATGAATCTCTCTGACGGAGCCAAAAAACTTCCCGCGAGCCTTGTCGGAAAATATGACCTTTTGAGCAAGGCACCTGCCGGAGAGGATGCGGTGCTGCAGAAGTGGGATACGATGATCCTGCAGGATTGAAATGGGATGCAGTTCTGCCGCAGTCTGCGGGAGTTCTTTCCATCCGTTCTCTCCAAAGATTCATTCGGCAGTAAGAGAATGTGGATTGCAGAAGTGCGGTGATGGCAGAGGTGGCGGTCTATGAATATATTCGATGTGGTGGGACCGGTGATGGTCGGCCCGTCAAGTTCGCACACGGCGGGAGCCGTCAGAATCGGCAATGTCAGCAGAAAGCTTCTGGGAGAGGACATCAAGGAGGCCAGAATATTCCTTCACGGCTCATTTCTGGCAACGGGTGCAGGGCACGGAACTGACCGGGCGCTGGTTGCGGGACTGCTGGGGCTTGCAGTTGACGATGACAGAATTCCGCACAGCTTTGAGCTTGCCAGGGAAAGGGAAATGTCGTTCCGTTTCGGGGCAGTGGATTTGGGGGAGGAGGCACATCCCAATTCGGTGAAGCTTTGTCTCACGTCCGTTTCAGGAAGGGAGCTGGAGATTGTGGGGGCTTCCGTCGGGGGCGGACGGATCCTGATTCAGGAGCTGGACGGCCTGCGGGCGAATTTCAGCGGCGATTATCCCACACTGATCGTCCACAACGAAGATCAGCCGGGACATGTGGCGGAGGTCACGTCGATGCTGCAGCATAAATCGGTGAACATTGCGGCAATGCAGCTGTATCGATCCGGCCGCGGGGGCAATGCGGTTATGGTCATTGAGTGTGATCAGGAGATTCCGCTTCCTGCGGTGCACTGGCTGGAACACCTGGAGGGTGTAGTAAAGGTGACATATTACAGCGCACAGGGATGAGGGCTGCGATTGACATCGGTGACAGCGAACGACGCAGCAATGGATTCGCCGAAGACAGCGAACGGCAGGTGTCGAAGGCGTGGTCAGATAGCGGGAGGATTGGTGATGTTTCAGTCACTTCAGGAGATCATCGAAGAGTGCGGCAGGACAGGAAAGCCCTTTTGGAAGGTGATTCAGCAGGAGGATTGCCGCGAGGAGAACATGACGGAGGAGGAATCCTTCGAGCGAATGACCCGAATCTATGAGGCCATGCGCAGTTCAGATGAGAATTATGAGCCGACACTCCGGTCAGCCAGCGGATTGGTGGGAACGGATGCAGAGAAGCTGCGGAAAAGGGAAGAACAGGGAAAACTCCTGAATGATCGGTTCACGGTACATGTCATGGAACGGGCACTCCGTGTGGCCGAGTCCAATGCCTGCATGAAACGGATCGCAGCAGCACCGACCGCAGGTTCCTGCGGCGTAGTCCCTGCTGTGCTCCTTTCGATGCAGGAAAAGATGGAATATTCGGAAGAGAAAATGATTCAGGCTCTGTATGTGGCGGCGGGAATCGGCGGCGTGATCGCTGCCAGAGCCAGTCTTTCTGGGGCGGCCGGAGGATGTCAGGCAGAGATCGGTTCGGCATCCTCCATGGCAGCAGGAGCTGCGGCGGCGCTTCTTGGCGGTACGCCGGAGCAGATGGCGCATGCTGCGGCGATGGCAATGTCAGCATTGTTGGGACTGGTGTGTGACCCGGTGGCCGGTCTGGTAGAAGTCCCCTGCGTGAAACGAAACGTTGCGGGGGCGATGAACGCCGTTCTGTACGCGGACATGGCAATGGCAGGAATTGAGAGCCGCATTCCGCCGGATGAAGTGATCGATGCGATGAAGTCTGTGGGGCATGCGATGTCGATGGACCTTCGTGAGACCGGTCGCGGCGGTCTTGCCGGAACTCCGACGGGACAGGAAATTGCGGAACGGATGCAGAACAGCGGAGCAAAATAATAAATACGATGATTCAGAAGATCCCGGATTCCCTCGTGGAAATCCGGGATCTTCTGTGAAGTCTAAACCAGTCCGACGGCGTCTTCAACAGGAAGGGAGACCACGACGCCCTTCGCAGGAGTGTTGAGTCCGCAGGACGTCGTGATGGCCTGCATCACCGCAGCCTTTTTATCTGCCGGGACAATGATCATGACAAAATCCTGTTCCTCCTGGCCGTCGAAACCAAGGTAAGAAACGGTGGAGTCGCCGATGCGGCGGCCGTGAAGAACCGTGCCTCCTCTGGCACCGACCGCACGGGCAGCATTGACAACGTCATCGCTGTGTCCGGAGGCTACGCTGACCCATAAGAGATGATAACGGGGAGCGGCAGAGTTGTCTGCGGCATGATCCGCATAATTGCCGGTGTTGGGGTTGTCGTTCGAATTCATTTGATTGGACATATCGTTTTTACCTGTTCTGTTCTGTGTGTCTGCCGTCTGACTGGCGGCGGGCAGAATCGCATCGCCGGTCAACAGCTGTACGAGGGCACCCTGAACGGCATTCAGGGGCAGAGAGACGGCAATACCGGTACCTCTGCGGCCATAGGCCAGCGCCCGATTCATTCCATCGAAAATCTCTCTGACGCGGGCCCGGGGAACATAGGCGATGGTCAGAATTCGGATGTTGTCACCCAATCCGAGGATATCCAGAAATTCTGTGGGCGCCGTTCCTCTTGCACGAAGTTCACATAAAAGAGGCGCGCCGTGGGCATGGAACAACTCGGATACATGCCGTCTGGCCTCCTCATTGGTGACGGAGAGGAGCAGCCGCAGGGAGGCCCTGGAAGTCATCAGGGAGGCATCCTGCGCTGCCGGCGGCTGAGGATCCGGCTTTGCCGTCCAACCCGGCAGCGGAAGATCAATTTTACCAATCATAGTAGCTCCTTACATGTTATCTGCGAACGAAGACGGCATCAGGCTTCTTCGAGGATCACAATGCTGTCATCAAAGTGTGCAGGGACCGATGCTTTCTTTGCCGCCTTCCGGCGATACAAAAGTCCCATAATCTGAATGGCAATGAGCGGAGCCAGTGCAACCAGAGCAACGACACCAAAAGCATCGGTGACGATGTTGCCGCCGACGGCTTCGCAGGCCCCCATGGCCAGAGGCAGCAGGAAGGTGGATGTCATGGGACCACTGGCAACTCCGCCGGAGTCGAACGCAATGCCGACAAAGACCGAAGGTACGAAGCGGCTCATAATCAGCGCGGCAGCATAGCCGGGAATCAGAATCCAGTAGATGCTGATCCCGGTGAGAACACGCATCATGGCAAGAGCAACGGCGCAGGCAACACCGGCCTGAAGAGCGATATTCATGGAATTGCGGGAGATCATTCCCGCGGTAATCTCCTCCACCTGTTCGTTCAGTACCTGTACGGCAGGCTCGGCTTTTACGATGTAGTAACCGATGAGGATGCCGATGGGAATCAGAATCCATGCGGTACGGCTGTTCGCAATGCCGCTGCCCAGAAGGTTTCCGACAGGAGCAAAGCCAACGTTCACACCTGTCAGGAACAGAATCAGACCGACGATGGTATAGGCAAAGCCCATGAGGATTCGGATGATTTTCTTTTTACTATAATAATGTGTCAGGAGCTGGAACAGGAAGAATACACCTACGATCGGAAGCGTGCTCCTGAGAACCTCTGAGGTGTATTCCGGGAGTTCCTGAATGAACTGCAGCGCAACGTCCTGGGTGGTCAGAACCGGAGCCAGTTCGACGGCGTTGTAGGTCGCTTCCGATGGATGATAGAAAATTCCCAGCAGCATGACCATGAGAATGGGACCGACGCTGCACAGAGCGATCAGACCGAAGCTGTCATTGCTGCCTTTATTGCTGCGGACACTGGAGAAACCGATGCCCAGCGCCATGATGAAGGGGACGGTCATAGGACCGGTTGTGACGCCGCCCGCATCAAAGGCAACCGCAAGAAAATCCTTCGGCACGAAAAGGGACAGCAGGAACAGTACGAGATACAAAATCAGCAGCATCCGTGAGAGCGGAATTTTAAAGAGAATTCGGAGAACTGAAACGGCGGTGAAAAGTCCGACACCCGCCGCCACCGTCCAGATCAGCACATCATTGGGAATGGCCGATACCTGATTGGCCAGAACCTGCAGATCCGGCTCTGAGATGGTGATGAGCGCCCCGATGAGAAAACAGATGAGGACTGCGGCTGCGATGCTTTTCTGCCGGACGATCTTTCCTCCGATTCCCTGACCAAGAGGTGTCATGGAAATTTCAGCGCCCAGCTGGAAAAAACCCATTCCGATGATGAGGAGCACGGCTCCCATAAGGAATAAGGCAATGGTACCGATCTCCATGGGAACAACGGTCATGCTCAGAATGAGGACAATAATGGTAATGGGAAGGACACTGGAGAGGGACTCTTTGGTTTTCTCTTTTAGCTTTTCGTTCATGAAACTCCTTGCGAATGCAGCGTTTTTGCCAAACAAATTAGCAGAAAATGAGTCCGTCAATGCAGGCATTGTCCGCACATTTTATGCCAATTCGCCTGGCATGGGATAATTACTCACATTTTAACATAAAGAAAATTGTGAAATGCGGTCGCTAAGAAATCTTAACAGAAAATTCAGGAGAGGTGTCTGCTGTCCGCAAGTGATTGATTCACGTTGAAATCGTCAGGTGCTGAACGGATACAAAAAAAGCCCCGGCACGGAATGCTGCATCGCGCGGGGCTAAATCTTATCCGGCATATTCAATTCACTCTCCGCATCATCTTCCGATGTACATGTGATCCGGGAACATATCACCGAACTGAACCAGAAAATCTACGACTTCAGATAATAATCTCATAATATTGCCTCCTTAGAACAGATGTATTATAAAACATATCAATAGCTATTATGAAAGTGGGCCGCCGGATACAGGGGTTATGAAATGCTTTGTATCCCTGCCGGATCTTCTATAAAAAGTCTGACCGGAAGTTTTGCTTCCCTCTTTCTGATGCTAGGATAAGACAAAAAAGAAAAATGGTAAAATACGAATAATTGGGACACAATCATATAATTTATATATAATTACATGCGGGCTGCGGTTCCTCGGCGGAAGAACCGCAGCATGCGGAAAGGAGCATCACATGAAATACGATTTTACTTCCATCATAGACCGCAGCGGGATGGATGCCATTGCGCTGGAGGAGATTCCGTTCGCAGATGCGCCGGTGAGGGATGGCTTCGATCGGATTCCCATGTGGGTGGCTGATATGAATTTTGCGACCGTTCCTACGATTCAGGAACACATGGCAGGGAGAATCGCACATCCGCTGTTCGGATATTTTGCACCGAGAGAGGAATACTATGAATCGATCGTTCGCTGGCAGAGGGACCACAACCAGGTCACAGACCTGACAAAGGAGGCGATCGGCTACGAGAATGGGGTCATCGGCTGTCTTTCGAGTGCACTGCAGGCATTTACGGCGCCGGGAGAAGCGGTGTTCCTGCATTCTCCGACATACATCGGATTTACGGGGGCACTGGAGGAGAATGGGCGCAGGCTTGCCGCATCACCGCTCGTAAAGGACGAAGAAGGAATCTGGCGGATGGATTACGCGGATATGGATCGCGTAATCAAGGAAAATCACATCCATTTTGCAATATTCTGCTCACCGCACAATCCCTGCGGACGTGTTTGGGAGAAGGAGGAAATCGAAAAGGCAATGGAGATTTTCCGCGAGAATAACTGCTGCGTATTCTCGGATGAGATATGGTCGGATCTTGTTCTGAACGGACATCGGCATATTCCGACGCAGAGCGTGTCAGAGGATGCAAAAATGCGCACGATTGCAGCCTATGCGCCGTCCAAGACGTTTAATCTGGCGGGGCTGGTAGGAGCTTACCATATCATATACAATCCGTATCTGAGAGATCGCATGGAAAAACAGGCCCGCCTCTCTCATTACAACGAGATGAATGTGCTGTCCATGCACGCGCTCATCGGGGCGTATGAGCCGGAGGGATATGAATGGCTGGAGGAGCTGAAAGAGGTTTTGTCGGACAACATTAACTGGGCATGTGATTACATCGCGGAAAACTTTGAAGGGGTAAAGGTGTCCCGGCCGCAGGGAACCTATATGCTGTTCCTGGATTGCAGTGAATGGCTGGAGGCACATCACATGACGCAGGATGAGCTGATGCGTGCCGGCATTGCCGTTGGCGTCATCTGGCAGGACGGGCGCATGTTCCAGCAGGACGGAGCGATCCGGATGAATCTTGCGCTGCCGAGGAGCAGAATAGAAGAAGCCTTCCGCAGATTGAAGAAATATGTTTTTGGATAAAACACCGGGCAGCTTACCGGAGAATTATGGAAAGAAGGGTGACTTATGAAGACAAGGGAAGAATTGCTGGATCAGCTGTTCCTGGCCATGATTCATTTTGACAACGCAGACCCGAAGAGAATTCAGCACTTTACGAAGGTTCACAGCTATGCTCGTCTCATCGGCAGGCTGGAGAACCTTGATGAAGAGGCACTGTTCACGCTGGAGGCTGCGGCCTATGTGCACGACATCGGAATTCGTGTCGCAGAGAAGAAATACGGCTATCAGAACGGAAAGCTGCAGGAGCAGGAAGGACCGGCCGCGGCCCGGGAGCTGATGCAGCCGCTTGGCTTTTCGCAGGACGTCATTGACAGAGTGAGCTTCCTGGTGGGACACCATCACACCTATGAGGGAATTGCGGACCTGGATTATCAGATTCTGGTGGAGGCGGATTTCCTGGTGAATCTGTTTGAGGACGGCGCTTCGGCGGAAACCGTGCACAGTGTGAGGGAGAAAATCTTCCGAACAGTTTCCGGGACAAAGCTCCTGAAAGAAATGTTCGGATGAACGGCCAAAGTCCCTGCAGTCATTCGGCTGCAGGGACCGATGTCTACCCGATTACTTCGAGCAGCCGTTTGCTGACCCTTGTTGTGACATCCAGATAGTATTGATAATCGGCGGCAGACATGGAGTCTGTGTCCTGTTTGTCGAGAGAGTTCATCGCCTCGGTGTACTCATCCAGCATATTGGAATAATCGCTGAGCATAGACAGTACATCGGAGGAACTGGCGGATTGGTATTTCTCCATAAAGTCGCAGTATTCATTCATCATGCTCTCATAGGAATCGAGGGCTTCTTTCAGCTCAGGGGTGACACTGGAGAGCTCATCGGAAGAAGCGCTGCCGGAGTCGTCAGCCTCAGAAGCGGTGTCAGCCTCGGAAGCGGTGTCAGTCTCAGAGGCGGTGTCGGTCTCAGAAGCATTGTCGGCTTCGGAAGCGCTCTCGGTTCCGGAGGCATTGCCGCCGCTGCAGCTCCTTTGCCATTTCCGACGGCTTCATCTGGCCCAGATTATCCCGGATAAAGGAACGCATATATTCTTTTGAGTAGAGTTTGGTGGGAAAGGTGACATTGGTTCCGCCGTATTCCTTCCATAGCTTGCGTACCGCTGCGTCGCCGATGAGTTCCGCCATATCATGGTACAGTCTGCAGTATTTATCCGAATGGTCTGTCATGCTCTCCCCCTTTTGAAACAATTCTAGGGATTCTTTTTCGTAATTATCCTCTGCTGGCTTCATGTGAAATTTGCAGTACCGATTTCAGATTTTGCATTCTTATCTCTCTGTCATAGAATGTAGGACAGAAATGTACTGCCGCCTCCTTAAGAAGGGGACGGAAATTTCCGCGGAAATAAAAAGCGATCCGTACATGAGGGAGGAGCAGAAAATGAAAAAGGGAGTAAGAGAAATGGCGGCAATTGCGCTGTGTGCGGTCTGCGCAGTTTTCATTGTGTTCAACGTGGTGCATCAGACGTTTGACTCAGGGGAAACGGAAAGTTCACAGGTGAATCCGCAGAAGGAGAGCATCTGGTCCAGCAAGATGCAGATCGGAGACATCTGCGTTGCCCTGCAGGAGGCGGTGTTGGGAAATGCGTCTGAGCAGAAGAAACTGGAGGTATATACGCAGGAAATCACAGATATTACAAAGGTAACGGATAAGGGGGCTTTGCCGTTTGGACTTTCAGAAAAATACCAGTATGTTCAGTACACCGGAACCGCAACCTATACGGTGGATCTTGCCGGGATTGATGAAGAGCACATTTCCGTGGATGAGGACGCCAAAACAATCACACTGACAGTTCCGCATACGCAGGAGAATCTGGACATTGAGGAAGAACAGACGGATACGGAGGAGACGGAAAAGGTTGGGATTCTGGCAGTGGGAGATCCTAAAATGTCAGAGGATGAACGGAAAACATTAATTCTTGAGGTTCGTGAGAAGATGGAAGCCAAGCTGGAGGAACAGGGAACGAGCGAAAAGGCCGACGAGATGGCCAGAACCATCGTTGCACAGATTTACCAGCCGTTTGTGACGGCGATCGATAAAGATTATCAGGTGAAGATTGCGTTCGAATGATCGGGAATGGATCAAAAAGAGCTGAGATGAAAGAGATGAGCAGTAGGGAGGAGAAGAGCATGAGAGATGGAGAACATTCCGGCAGATGCGTGGTTTTGATCGTATGTCTTTTGGCTGCAATCGTATCGGCCACGGTGATAGGACCGAAGGTATCCAGTCCTCAAACAGCGGTATATCAGCATTTTGCACAGTCCCTGGACAGTAAGAAGCAGACCGTGGAGGCGATGGCGGGATCCGCAGCAGCAGCCTGTGCAGTCATTTCTCTGATGCCGGGAGATTTCGGGACGCCGATTGCCAATAAGCTGGCGGACCTGTCTGTGTGTTTCCTGTTCATTTTGTGTGCCCTGTATATTGAGAAATTCCTTCTGTCACTGACGGGGGTGGTGGTTTTCGAGCTGCTGATTCCGATCGCGCTGATCTTGTATGCGGTCAGCGGATATACAGAGGCAGTGATAAGACCTCTTGCGAAGAAACTTTTGTGTTTTTCGGTGATTTTCGCTCTGGTGGCACCCGTGAGCATTATGACGTCTGACCTGGTGGAGCAGCAGCACAATGCAGAGATTCAGCAGACCATAGAGCAGATGAACAGTGAGGTGACCGATATCTCCGGTGCTGCGGAGCAGGCGGACAGCGACAATTCGAGTGTGTGGAGCAAGTTCATTCAGACCGTAAAAGGCGGCAGCGAGACACTTCTGAACAAGCTTAAGGGAGTGCTGAACAGCTTCGTGGATCTGATTGCAATCTACATTGTCACGACCTGCGTGATTCCGGTTGTGTGTCTGCTTATTGCGGGGTGGCTGATGAAGGTACTGTTCCAGATCGAGATCCCCGTTGCGGCAAGAATGATTCCGCAGGAGGTGTGGAGGCACATGCCCTCACAACAGGCCAAAAATCGCGCGGATCTGAAGCGGATCGGGCATCGCAAAGACGACGCGGATTGATGGAAGAGATTCCGTTTTGACAGAACAAAGGGGAACATCAGCCACGTCCCATTCACCCAAGCAGCACGTCCAGAACCATCATGGTGGTTCGCCTGAAATGGATGCGAACGCCTTCTGCCTCTGTGTTGAACTGATGCAGATGCGGCACGATGTGGTCCAGAAGGAGCAGAAAGAGAATTCCCAGCCAGAAGCCGCCGGCAGCAGGGAGAATCTCACTGCCGCCGGAACTCGCCGCCTGCTCCATAGAGGGAATCAGGAGGCTCCAGACGGAGGCGGCTACCATGACACCGGCAGCGAATCCGGTGAGTGTCTTCTGAAGAGAAGGCCGCAGCTCACGCTTCATGAAGAAAACACAGGCAGAATCGAGAGCTGTTCCCAGAAAAGGGATTCCCAGTCCAATCAGTGTGGCATAGAATGAATTCATAAATAACTCCGTGCAGCTGCAGGCGGGATCCGCAGGATTTCTGACCGGCAGAGGAACCGCAGCAGCCGATGATTCATTGTGCGTTATGATGTCCGCACACGCGGGAAAGGAAGCTCCCGAACCTGTCGTATTCCGGCAGGTATGGATGGTGCGAAGGAGGCAAGAGAAAACACAGTTAGTATAAGCTAACTCACGGAGGAGCACAAGCTGCTCCTTCCGCAGTGCGGTTTTCGGAAGAAAAATTGGTGGGTGAAAATCGGGAGCAATGCAGGAGATTGAGGAAAAGGAGGTCAGAAAAGATGAGAAGAAGAGGATGGTTTGCATTGTGTCTTGCAGCCTGCCTGCTCACAGGCTGCAGTCAGACGGGAACAGGGACGACAGATACTGCAGCTGCAGATGCAGAATCGCAGGAACAGGCAGCAGACAGCGAGGCGGAAACGGCAGAGAATTCCGGGGAAACAGCGGAGAATGCAGGAGATGCTGAGGAGAAAGGCGGTCGGGAGGCGTCCGCTGCAGAGGAAGAAAATGTCCGCGCGGTGATGGTGAACGGCGAGATCTATTACGACACGGGCCTCATCAATGCGAACATGGGACGCTGCGGGACGCTGGATGGGAACATTACATCCGTCTGCAATTCCGATGAACTGCCGAAAGAGGACGGCGAGGCGAACTTTGAGGGAGCCGAAGGATTCCAGAACGGTCTGGAGGACGGAACCATAGAAATTGAATTGCAGGATGAACAGGAGGAGAAATCTGGTGATGAACCTGCCGATGAGGACGCGGAAGGTGCGGCAAAACACTGGTATGTTTTCGCCGTGGAATCCGTGAAGGAGGATCTGCTGCAGAATGCCCTGCCGCCCTACCGATACAGCGGCGAGGATGAACAGGAAGCTGCGCTGATCACGTATTTTCTGACAGAGCAGAACTACTATTACCAATCCTACGGATCGGTTACAATTCCGGCCTTCTGCATTCTTTCGTCTGAGGATGCGGAGGATGGAAGAATCAAGGTCTACGGGAATTTCTGGATGTTCTCTTACTTGAAGGATGGTGAGACGCTGTCCTGCGAGAGCGGCGGAGTGACACCGGGGGCAGCTTACCTTCGCAAGGAGGACGGCGGCTATGCGGTGGATGAATTCGACCGGATCGAGGACGGAGACGATTACAGCACAGAGCTTGACAGGATCTGCGGGGGCAACTCCTCATTGGAGGAGCAGTACCGCGCATCTGCCGGCGGGGATTCCGAGGTGCTCAAGGAAAGCCGCCTGCAGTTTATCAATCAGTATGTACAGGACAATGATCTGGACATCACGGCATATCAGGATTACGGACAGGATCCGATATTGCTCTCGGACTGAGAGAAGAATTGTCTGTCCTTGAACGACAGTTCACGGAATTGGAATAAAATCACAAAAAGCCCGCAGAGCGGTTGTTGAACCGCCCTGCGGGCTTTTGTGCGGGGATGGATTCAATCCATCCCCATGTATATAGGAGAATAGAGAATTAAATGAGCCTGTATCACAGATTATCCTTCTATGGCAATGTAGTTATTGCTCGGGATTGCCTTCTGATCCGGCTTCGGAAGGGTCAGCTTCAGGATGCCGTCCTCATATTTTGCATGGATGTCAGTCTCCTTTACGGCATCGCCGACGTAGAAGCTGCGGCTTACGCTGCCGACGAAGCGCTCTCTGCGGATATATTTGCCGTTCTCGTCCTTCTTATCGTTGCTCGTATTCTGAACAGCGGCCATCGTCAGATAACCATCCTTGAGCTGCAGCTTAATGTCCTCCTTCTTCACACCGGGGAGATCAACATCCAGCTCATAATGATCGCCTATGTCACGGATATCGGTCTTCATCATGTTCTGTCCCTGATCCTTACAGAAGGGGTTTTTCCTGCCCCAGAATTCATCGCGGAACGGGAAATCCATCCAATCATCATCAAATAAATTTTCACCAAATACTCTAGGCATCAACATAACAACGCTCCTTTCTGTCCAGACGTATCCGTCTGTACAATGTATGTATATGCAATGGCGTATGCGGTACGTCGTGTTTCCGAACAAGCAGCGGAGGGAATCTTTGTGTCATCCCTTTCACATGTTCTAGTTGTAGTATAACACGCGAATTAGCACTGTCAACACGGGAGTGCTAATTTTACAATTTGTTTAGAAATATCTGCTGCGCAGGTCAAACATCTGCATTTGCAATTTTGCGAACTGTGCGCACCGCAAGACAGGCCGAACAAGCAGCGCTTCGCTGCGGCAGATTCGCAGCCTGCCGAGGATGACGCATGTGAGCAAATGCAGATGCCTGATGCGGGCATCCATTTCAAGCATACATATGGAAGCGGAGTACCTATCTGGTGTATGATTCATCCAGTGAGTTTAAAGGGGGATTCAATTATGTATGGAACCGCATGGTCTCTGCTGCCGCCCGTGGTAGCAATTGTATTGGCATTGATCACGAAGGAGGTGTACTCCTCCTTGTTCATCGGAATTGTGACAGGAGCCTTGATCTACACAGGATTTTCGCCGGTCGCAGCACTGGATACGGTGATCAATGAGGGCTTTATTCAGTCTGTGGCGAGTGCCTGGAACATCGGCATCTTCATGTTCCTGATCCTGCTGGGGGCGATGGTGGCCCTGATGAACAAGGCAGGCGGCTCTGCTGCCTTCGGCGAGTGGGCGCAGAAGCATGTGAAGACGCGGCGTGGAGCGCTGCTCGCCACCTTCCTTCTGGGGGTAATGATCTTCGTGGATGATTATTTTAACTGTCTGACGGTAGGCTCCGTAATGATGCCGGTGACGGACGGACATAAAATTTCCAGAGCAAAGCTTGCCTATGTCATCGATGCGACAGCGGCTCCCATCTGCATGATCGCGCCGATTTCTTCCTGGGCGGCTGCTGTGTCCGGAATGGTGGACGAGGGTGTGTATTCCGGCATTGAGCTGTTCGTCCGGGCGATTCCGTACAATTACTATTCACTTTTGACCATTGTATTCGTCATCGGCCTTGCTGTGATGGGATTTGACTACGGCCCTATGGCAAAGCATGAGAAAAACGCGCGGGAGAACGGAGATCTTTTCACCGAAGGAGAGCGCGTCGGTGCATCACTGGAAGTGCCGCAGAGCTCCGGAAAGGGGAAGGTTTATGATCTGCTGATTCCGGTTGTCGTTTTGATTGTCTGCTGCATTCTGGGCATGATTTATGTAGGCGGATTTTTTCAGGGGGCCGGCTTTATCGATGCCTTCAGCGCAACCGATGCATCGGTGGGATTGCCCTGGGGATCGTTGATCGCTCTTTTGTTTGCGGTGGTGTATTACATATGTCGGAGACTGGTGTCTTTTAAGGAAGCAATGAGCTGCCTGACAGCTGGGTTTAATGCCATGGTCCCCGCGATGCTGATTTTGTCCTTTGCTGTCACACTGAAAACGATGACGGGGTTGTTGGGAGCAGATGTATATGTTGCCGGTCTGATGCAGGGAGCATCCAGCAGTCTGACGCACATGCTGCCGGCGATCATTTTCCTGGTTGCCTGCTTTTTAGCCTTCGCGTCCGGAACCAGCTGGGGTACCTTCGGAATTCTGATTCCGATTGTGACGAGCGTGTTCACGGATGCTTCGACCGGTGCAATTCTACCCGGCGCCGAGCATCTGATCATTATCGGCATCTCGGCCTGCCTGGCCGGTGCAGTCATGGGGGATCATTGTTCTCCGATCAGTGATACCACGATCATGGCGTCTGCAGGAGCGCAGTGCTGGCACATCAATCACGTCAACACACAGATCCCGTATGTGTTGACAGTTGCAGCGGTATCCTTTGTGACCTATATCGTGGCAGGCTTTGTGGAGAATGCGGTCATCAGCCTGCTGATCGGCATTGCTCTGATGCTCGGGACAATGGCAGTACTGCAGAAAACCATCGGGACAGAGAATCGATAGTAAGAGAAAATCGGACGGAAGACGCTGGAAGCATGAGGAAGCTGTGCTTTCAGCGCCTTTTCGTAGTCTTTGATTCATTTGAATCGTTTAAATATAGCTTGAAAGAGTGACAACAAGACGGAGAAAGGGACGGAATAAGGTGGACGTAAGAATACTGGGAACGGGAAATGCCGTGGCGACAGAATGCTACAACACGTGTTTTCTCATGGAGGATGAGACGCGGACGATTCAGGATCGATATTTTCTCGTAGACGGGGGAGGCGGCAATCAGCTGCTGAAGCGTCTGAAGGATGCAGGGACCGGCTGGGAGAGCGTGCGCACGATGTTCCTGACCCACAGACATATGGATCATCTTACGGGAATGATCTGGATGATGCGGATGATTCTCGTCGGGATGCAGCGGGGGGAATACGAAGGTGAGGCTGTAATTTACGGACATGATGAGGTCATAAGACTGCTGCGGAAGCTGGCAGCGCTGCTGCTGACACCGAAGGACTGTGCATTTCTGGATGAAAGGCTGCACCTTGTCGAAGTGGAAAACGGGCAGACGTGGGAAATCCTGGGCCGCAAAACTACCTTTTTTGATGTGAGATCGACGAAGGCAAAACAGTTCGGCTTTTCAATGGAGTATGAACCGAAGAAAAAGCTGGTGTGCTGCGGGGATGAACCCTGCAGAGGTGATGGCCGCAGGTATGCGGAGGGCGCAGACTGGCTGTTTCATGAGGCACTGTGCCTTGAGGGGCAGGCGGATATTTTCCATCCGCAGCAAAAGCACCATTCCACAGCGGCGGATGCGGCGAAATGTGCAGAGGAATTGGGCGTCTCGAATCTGCTCCTCTACCACACGGAAGATATGAATCTGCAGGAGCGCAGGAAGCTTTATACCGAAGAAGCTCGGAAATATTACAGAGGGAATGTGCTGGTGCCGGATGACATGGAAGTGATCCGTCTGTAAAAAGGATGGACTGCAGCATCTTTGCAGCAACAGATTTTTAATTGTAATTAATGAATTGCATGATAAAGTAAAAGTGTTCTGAAATTTCAAGATAGATCTTCTGATTTTGATGCGGGAAGCCCTGCTGCTTGGGGACCTTTGCCGAACGATATGTTATCTGGGGGAATGGAATGAGAAGGAAAATTGCCTATCGGGTGATCAGCGCTGTGTTGGCGGCAGTTACTACATTCAGCAGCGTTACATCCAGTGTCTATGCCGCGTCTGACGTGACGATTTCTTCGGAAGCGACAGCTGCGCAGCAGACATCACAGACAGAGTCAGCGCAGCAGTCCCAGGTGGAGAGTGCCGTCGAAGTATTAAAGGAGCAGGCATCAAAAGATATCGCGGCGGCAGACACAGCCTCCGAAAGCGAAGAGAGACAGTCTGCAGCAGCTGCTGAAGAGAGCGGCAAAGCGGAGGAGACGCCGTCTTCTGAGAGCGCAGCGGACACAGGGAAGACAGCGGCGGCAGATACACAGGATACGTCCGGCGGAAGTGGGGACTCTTCTGCTGCAGAATCGGACGGACTGATTACAGATATTACGCAGAACGAAGACGGCACCATTACTGCGACGGATAAGACAGGCGGCAAGACGACGGTTGATCCGGAGACGGGAGATGTCAGCGTGGAGCTCTCGGACAGCACCTCCGAACTGGTTTACAATGAAGAGGATGCGGCAAGGGACATGGACGGCGCTGAGTACGTGGGAACGGACGAGGAGACCGGACTTGCACTGTACAAGAGAGTACAGAGTGCGGAGGAATACGAGGCCGCTGCGCAGGAGTATCAGGATGAGCTGGAGCAGCTGGAGGAGTGGGCTGATACGCCGAGTCTGTCCGGAAACGACCTGATAAGTGCCATGCAGGAAGCGTCCGAATGGGATGCAGCGGTTCGCGATGCACTCTATGAGCCGGTGTACGAAGATGGCTCAGAGGGCGGCATCATGACGGCAGATTTGTCCGACGAGGAAGACGAAGACGCACAGAGCGAAGAGGATGCGGAGACGGACGAGGAGACCGCATCGAATGTCGTGGTTGGCTACGTCCTGAAGGAGGAATATGAGGAAGAAGAGCCGACCCTGACAGAGAATGTCAGCTTCGGCAAGGTGGAAGGTTCTGCGGATGATGCGAATGCCGTCATGACGGCGGGAGTGGATGACGAGACGTCGTCAGACGATGCGAGCGGACAAAGCGAGAGCAGCACGGACGATTCCTGGGCGGGAACCACGGTATATTTTGTCTCAGAGGGGACACTTTTGATCCGGGTCGTCGATGCACAGACAAAGCAGGGAATCAACGGTGCATCGGTAACGGTGAAGACTTCAACGACAGAATGGACGAGTGTAACCAAATCCCTGACGGATGGGGCACAGACGAGCACCGGTATGGTGGAGCTCAACGGCATCAGCGGTACGCAGAGTGCGTTCATTAACATCAGCTGCCCGAATTATCGTGGGGTGACCAGGGTTTCGGAGACGGTGAGCGGAGACGGAGAGGTTCTGACCTTTGAGCTGCAGCCCGCACAGACCGGGGAGGTCTATCTGCGCGGGATGACCATCGATGGATTGGATGTATTTGACACCAACCGTCAGATCTATGTAAGTAAGAGGAATGACTCCAGCTGTGAGATTGTTGCTTTTGTAGAGAAGGTGAACTGCCTGCCGAGCGAGCTGCCGGCTGCGGATCAGCTGGAATTGTGCAGCGACGGTGAGAGCGTCAACTCGCTGGCGGAGAGCGTAACCTGTGCGGATTCGGTTGTCTCCACCACCGGAGAAGCGACCGGAAACGCAGGATATCGCGCATATACCTATAAGGGGCAGTGGAACGGCTACTATGAGGCCGACAGATTTGATGCAAGGGTCTGGGTTCCCAGGCTGCAGATCGGAAAGACCGTATCGGTACGATGGAAGGAGTCTGCCGGGACCGTGTGGTCCAACGAAGAAGCCGGCGACGATGGGAGAACGATGGCTTCCAAGCTGACGGTGACTGAGGCAGCAGACAGCACAAGTTCCGGAGTGGGAGTCTTCCGCTTTCTGTCGGGGAAGGATGGAGCTTCACTTGGCTGGAAGGGTCAGGTGGGGTTCGGAGCTCTGGATGTATCGTTATCCTTTCCGACGAATCTTTTTCAGGATTGGCCGGTGAAGGTGACTGCAGATGTAGACGGAGCCTATTGGATATCCGCCACGATCATCAACAGGGATCAATACAAGCGCACACATAATAATGATGGTGGGAATGCTCAGGCAGCGGACAATGACAACGCAGATGGGCTGATTATAAACAGAGACGACGGCAACCTCGCTCCGGCACAGCAGGAACACGTAAAATACCTGAAGGAGATGTATTTCGACAAGCAGGTAAAGCTGATGACCAATGAGAACAACAATCGCGTTGGCCAGTACACGTATGACGGGTCATGGGATTGGGAACTCGAAGTTCTGGCCGGCTTTAAATATGACCGGGCAGCGAATGAATTTAAGGGAATAGTGGGAATATCCTTTACGATTTCCGGCAGCGCGAGTTATACGCAGTATCTGGGAGTCCTGCCGGTCTACGTCGGTGTTCAGGTCATTGCATCAGGAAAGGTTTCTCTTGCGACGAGTCTCGTTGCGGACCTTACAAATTTTAAGAAAACCGGAGATGTGCTTGATTCGCTGAGTTGGGGGGGAGTTGACCTGCAGGCACTGATTTCGGTTGTGATCAGTTTTTATGTTGGAGTCGGAGTCCGCGGACTTTGGAGCGCGTTGGAGGGAACCGGTTCGGGAGGAGTCTATATCCTGTTCGATCTGCTCCCGGATCAGAGAGCTCGCGTCTACCTGGGATATGATATTCGATTTACCCTGAATCTGTTTTTCCTCAAGGCCGCGTACATCGTGTCGAGCAAGATTTACAAGGTGGCGGATACCAAAAAGGAGTGCATGGGCGATAAGAACGACCAGACTCCATCGATCGACGGCGGCACGGTACCCTTTCCGGTTTCGCTGGCATCGGAGGAGGATACCGATGATTCCCTGACAGAGGATGCTCCTGTTGCGGAAGAGAATACGGGGGAGGTGTCTTTGCTGGTTTCGGGAGCGGGAACAGATGGGGCAGAGGAGGTCACGATTGCTTCCGATGGTGAGCAGAATGTGGAACAGAGTTCTGTGACGGAGACGGAGGCTAAAATTGACAACAATGAAAAGGAACAGACGGTACTGGAGAACGTGGCGGCCTCGAATTCCATCGCCTATGTCTCCGGGTTGTTCGTCCGCATTGCCAACGTAAAGGATGAGGAGCATTTCGGCGGGCAAACGGTGCCGCGTGTCACGGTTGCCAAAACGAGCGATAAGGGGATTATAACGAATCCGACCGCGATTCCGGCAACGGAGAACACGAACGGCGGGGAAGCATATCAGGGCAGCTATTACGGCTATGACTATGCCTTTGATGTATATGAGGGGGAGAAGTATTATTTCCTCATCATTTCGAGCTCCTGTGTGATTCCGGGGAGTTACACGTTGACGGAGCTGGCCGAGGCGAACAGTCTGCGGCTGATTCTGCTGGATAAAGAAACGCTGGAGGTCGTGCGTGAGAGTGTCCTCCCCAAGAGTGAATATAAGGAGACCGGCGCCGATACGGGGAGAAGGGATTATTTCTTCACATCGCCCCTTATCAGTGCAGACAATCTGACGGAGGATAAGCTTACCGATACAGAGAAGGCTCAGCTCAAGGGAAAGGACGGATATCTGGACCAGAGCGGCTACTATGTCGCTTCTACGTTGATCACGAATCTCTCCGGTGTGATTGCGATGGCATCCGATGACAGCTCGGAGGAGGCCGATCCGGGGTACGGGCTGTACGTTGCCCGCGGCGGCAATTACGAGAAGGATCATCCGAGTGCTTTCCAGGATTACATTAAGGTCGGCGGAATCCAGCCAAGGCAGATGGCTTTTGCCAATACCGATGCGAGAAATCCGCAGCTGGTGTTCACGGATCAGAACGACTTCTATGCACTGAACGTGCTGGATCTGTGTACGAATACGCAGTACCCGTACAGCCTGCAGTGCTCGAACATCGTGACGAAATCCATGGAAGGGCCGGTGTACAGTCTGCAGTCTGTGGAGGGTGTGCTGTATGCCGTTGTGGACGGTGAGCTGTGCCGCATCAACACGAGCTTTAATGATGTGAATACGCTCACGGTGGCCACAACGAAAATGGGAAGCACCACAGAGACGAATTCCTACGTCCAGGTTCCGGAAATGGACTGCATGAAGCTGCTGAAGGACAAGGATACGGATACCATTTTCGGTGTGATTGCAATGAATATTTCGGGATCGCCGGACGAGAACTGGAATGCTTCTACAGACAGCCGGATTCTGGTGTATACCATTTCGGATGCCAGCACGGAGAAACCGGTGATCAGCGGACCGACTTCCTATGATGTGGAAAAGCGGCAGATGTTCCAGACCGTGTGTGCGATTGAAACGGGAGAAAGCGACACCGATTGGGTGCTGCGGGTCCTGTATCTTGCGGATGAACAGCAGAAAAAGATATCGACCTACGAGAAGAATGACACGACGGAGGCCGATGAATACGTCCCTGGTACGATCAGCTCGACCTGCAATCTGTACATGTGGGAGCTGCACGGAGGAAGAGCGGCGAAGCTGGAAGGGATCTCCGTAGAGGACACCGTGATCAAGAAGTCGGATAAAACATTCAAAATGCAGCTGTCCGTTAAGAACGTCGGGACGGAGCGTGTGAAATCGGTCACGTTCTGTGTGACGGATGACAAGAACAGTACGGGACAGCTGTATACCGTGGAGAAGGTCGGCACAGAAAACGGAATCGGTCTTGGAAGCACGGCGACCATTGAGGCAGATATTGACATTCAGGATAACTGGAAGGGAACGACGACACTGTACGCGAAGATCCTGAAGGTGAACGGCGAGGAAATGTCAGAGGGCTTTACGCCGGAGTGGATCAGTGTCGGAGAGCTCTGGGAAAACGGAGACTTTGAGATTGAGGCGTCGGAGACCGGAATCGGACGGAATCCTTATGCACACGTAAAGATCATCAATCACTCGAACCGATCCTTCAAGGACGTGGCGCTTCTGGTGGAGAAACAGGACAACAGCGGCAGTTGGACGACTGTGGCGCAGTACGATTTCAGCAGTTTGAACGGGGCGGAGGCCACCGGCGCGGATGATGAGGAAAAAGTGGAAATTGTCGACATTCCGCTGAAAACGCTCTGGGACAGCATGGAGGTTGCCGCAGCCAGATTTACGCTGGTCGGACAGAACGACATCACGCTGAACAATGCTTATGCGTCGAGCGAAACGCTGTATCACAGCAATTACGGACAGTACCTGTGGACGAATGTCCGTGTATCTTCCTCAGATGATTCCATGGGGACGGCTGCTGTAAAGGCGAACGACGGCACGCAGGAGGGCGATGGATCCTCGGTTTACGTGCAGCTGAACACTGAGGTCACACTCAGCGCAGAGGCCTGCGAGAACTATGAGTTCGACCACTGGGAGATTCAGAGCGTATCAGGCGAATGGTTCCGTCTGGAAGAAGGGGCGGAGTTCACAGCACGCGCCGGCGAGGAACGGGTAATCGGTGAAAATGCGGACGGAACCAAGGAAGTTCTGCCGGAGGGCACGGATTATATGCTGAGAGCCTGCTTTAGGGTGGCATCGGATAAATCCCGCATTACGGTGATGTCACTGGAGAAAACGACAGTGACGGATGAAGACGGAACGGTGACCGTTTCCTATGCGTACAACGCAGAGATTCCGGAGGAAAGGATCACGCTGGAGGACGGCACATCGGCCGAAGAATATCTTGCAAATGGTTTTCTGGGAGAGAATACGGCCTATCTGCTGAATGCGGGGCAGAAAATCAAGCTGTCGACACCGGAGACGAAGGTCACAACAACAGAATACGACTGGACAGATGACTGGGTATTTGACGGCTTCTATTATTTCACCTACACGGGCGGAGTATATTCGATCGCGGACAATGCAGAGGCTGCCGGAGAGACAGAAGGTGAGGGCAACAGCAGGAGTCTTCTGATGACACCGGAAGGCGGACAGGACATCTACGTTGCGCTGGTCTATGAGAAGAATCCGAACCCACCGAAGTGGGTGACGGTCGACTACGGAGAAGGGACGCTTACAGAAGCTGCAAAGGAGGACGCGGCACTGCTGAAGGCCGGCAGGAATAAGATTTTGTACGGAACAAAGCTGAAAAATGTCCTGCCGAATGCTTCGCAGCTGATCGGAATTTACAGCACGCTGATGGGCTATTATGTTTCAAGTGAGGCGGAAAGCAATGATGTGAATACGGAATCTCTCGGAATCAGCGATGTCCAATGGGAGGAGCTGGGATATGATGACATCGAGGATGGAGATGTCATTGTAGCAGTATTCGAACCCACGGGAGTGATTGCGCTTCATACGAACTACCCGGGCTGGGGCGAGGTCTCCTTCGAACGGAACAAAGCCGTGAAAACCAATGAGAGCGGAGAACTCATCGCATCCCCCGGCACGGAAATCACATTTAAGGCAACGCCGGCGGACGGATATCGATTCACGCGGTGGGAGTTTTATGACAGGACAACAGGTGAATATACGAAGCTTGAGAATTCCGTGACAGAGCTTGCGTTCTACGATACCTACAAGCATACGATGCAGACCGGAAGATATAACCTTCTGGCGGTATTCGAGCCGGTCTATGAGCTTACCGTCATAGGAGGGATGATCACAGAGTTGTATAAGCCGGGAGGATTTGCGGCAGGCGACAAGGTCACCATAAGCCTGAATGAAAACGAGATTCCGGAAGGGTACACCTTCAGCAAGTGGTATGTGTGGCCGGAGGATACGGAGTACTCTGTAGATGCCGCAAATTCTGTCTATCTTACGATGCCGGAAGGTGATGTGATGGTAGTGGCAATCTATACCGACAACAGACCTGTCATTGATATCAATGCGGGCGAGGGAGGCACGGTTACCCCGAGCGGTCGAGTGCAGGCTGCAGTCGGAACGGATTGTACCATCACGGTTACGGCAAATGACGGGTATGTGATTGATACACTGACCGTTGGCAGCGCTTCCGGAACAAGCACCGTCATTACGAATGAAGCAGGGAAAACCAGCTGCACCTATACGTTTGAGAATGTGACGGAGAATCAGACATTCGAAGCTAAATTTACAAAAAAAGATGAAACTGGAACGACCTATCCGCTGTCCGTGGTGGGCGGCACCGGAAGAGGCTGCTACAAGGAGGGAGCCAAGGTTCACATTGATGCGATGCAGATGGGCGACAAGCAGTCCTTCAGCGGCTGGGAGGGCCTGGACGGCGTCACGATCGTTTCCGGAAGTGAAACGGATTCTTCCATTGTCATCGAGATGCCGGCACACGAGCTGACGATTACGGCGCAGTACAAGACGGTGCATAAAATCCTCGCAACGGCCGGCACGGGCGGAAGCATTCGTCCGAAGGATCACGAGGCCAGTCCGACCGGCCTGGAAGAGGTTGTGGATGGTCAGGATCAGACATTTGAGATCGAAGCCAAGGAGGGTTATGAGGTCGACGAGGTGTGGATCGGAATGGAGAAGTCGGAGGATGCGAGAAAGGAGGTCCTCGAGACGGGCTCCTATACCTTCCGGAACGTGACAAAGGACAACACGATCCATGTGAGCTTTAAGCAGCTGGAACATTATACGATTACCGCCACGGCGACCGGGCACGGGACGATTAAAGTGAAGACAGACAGCACAGTCACTGCGGAAGATGATGCGGAGCAGACAGACAGTGCGGTTCTGCTGTCAGCGGATACGGAGGATGCAGAAGGTGTCAGTGACAGCAAGGATTACAGCGTGACAAAGGGAGGCAGCATCACCTTCATTGCGACTCCGGATGACTGGTATCAGCTGAGCGAGCTGAAGGTGGACGACGCTGCGGTGTCCTTGGAAGGAGGCACATACACCTTTGAAAATGTAAAGGCGAACCACACAATCGAGGCCGTGTTCACAGAGGTTACCCCGGATCCGCCGATCGACTCGGGAGTCTTCACGGATTCGATTCCGTATTTCCTTCTGCTGGCAGTGTTCGGAGCAGGACTGGCAGTTTACATTGTCAGAAAGAGGAGAAAAAGGGACGAGTAAGGCTTGGACAGCTCGAAAAGAGAACGGAACCGATATCGATAGGACAACCTGAAATACATTCGATCCCCGCTGCGCAGGATGCGCGGCGGGGATATTTTGTGTCTTCTTGCCTGAAAAAACATTTCATAAAATATTGGCGCAGAATGAAATATGAGCTAAGATGGAAACTATAGAGGCGTTTCCGGCGGAGTTTGCTGGTTTGCAGACGTAAAATTCCGGCCCTGCGGTGTGCAAAGTTCGCCGAATGAGAGACGTGGTCATATGGAGGATGGCTGGTGCTGAATATGATAAAATTGCACATGATTTCATCATATAGTCGGCACAAAATTGGTGAAAAGAGGTAAAATGATGAGAGATCACTGGGGGAAGAACGGATTGAGCGGGAATTCTGACAGGGGAGAGGATTCCTCATCGAACAAGGGAATGCTGATGGGTGTTCTGATCGGTGTGCTGCTGTATTCCTTTACCGGGATACCGGCCATGGTCGTATTGGGACTTTTGATCGGACTGTGCATTGGGAAAGCACGGAAATGACGAAGCGGGGGAAACAAAATGATTGAGGGAAGCTGCAAGGAGAAGATACGCGGCCGAATACCGCGCCTGACCAGTACGGAAGCGAAGATCGCGAATTATATTGTGGAGCATTTTGATGATGTTCTCTCGCTGAACGTTGCGGAATTGGCCAAGGAAGTGGGAGTTTCGGATGCTTCTGTAGTCAGATTCTCAAGGAGTGTCGGATTCAAGGGATTTCAGGATCTGAAAATGAATATGGCAAGAGACATCCTGCCTCACGAGAAAGAGGTCAATCCGATTCTGGTGAAAGGCGATGACACGGAGGCGATCTGCCGGAAAATCTTTGCTTCTGAGGAGAATGTGCTGCATCGAACACTTATGGAGCTGGATCTGGAAGTGGTGGAGCGTGCGGCTGCGAAGATCGGGAAGGCCAGAAAGGTCGTGATGTTCGGGACGGGAGGCAGTCAGAAGGTGGTTCAGGACGCGCAGCATAAGTTCCTGAAGGTGGGGTATGCAGTGACTGCGCATGAAGACATTGACCTGCAGCTCATGGAGTCTGCACTCATGACCAAGGAGGATGTGGCGGTCTGTATCTCGTTTTCGGGGAACAATTCTCATGTCCTTGAGTGCATGAAGACCGCACACAGCAAAGGAGCATATTGCCTGGGGATCATCAGTCTTGGGAAATCTGCGGTTTCCAAGCAGGTGGATGATGTGCTGTATGCCTCATATGATGAAACAATATTTCAGTCGGAATCCGTGAGTACGAGGATCGCCCAGCTGGCAATCATTGACTGCCTGGTGAGCTGTGTCGCAATGACGAATTATGAATATGCGCGCAGATCCATCAACCATACGCGGGAGGCGACCATTACCAGTAAATACTGAGAGAATCCGCGCGGGGGATCTCCGGGCGCACAAATCAAAGACGCTGTGCAAGATGGCGCTGACAGGTTTGGAAGCCTGAAAATTATATAACTGCAGGTTCCTTGAAACAATCGGAGGGAGCGGTAAAGAGCCGTGATTGTGCACTTGCTGCACAGTCACGGCTCTTTTTGCGCGGACTGCAGAGCTAAAAATGCAGATTCCCGGGAAGGGATGTGAAACCCATTCGGACAGGGGAGCGGCAAATCGGATGAAATGCAGAGGAACGGACGAAAGCAGCAGGTTTTTACTGATTTTCGCGGATTGTGGAGGGATATTTGTGAGAAGCGCACAAAAAAGAGAGAACAAAATGAAACAAAACGACAAAATAAAAAGAAGGGTATTGAAATAAAATTACAGATGAGCTACAACTATTTCAGCAAACAAAGAAATGAAATTTCAAGCCAAGGAGGAATGGTGTGATGAAGGCAGTCATTTTACATGGGCCGGACAATTACCCGAATAACTATGAGGTTACCGAAATCGAAAAGCCTTCCTGCGGAGAGGACGAGATCGTTGTCCACATGAGAGCGGCTGCTCTGTGCGGAACAGATAAGCGAATCTTCACAGGGGCCAAAACAAAGGGGGTCCGTCCGGATTCCGTTGTGGGACATGAGATTTGCGGTGACATCGCTGAGGTTGGTGCAAAGGTAGAAGGATACCGTGTTGGCGAGAAGGTTGCAATTGCAAACGTGATTCCCTGCGGACACTGCCCTGCATGCCTCTCGGGAAGAGAGAATGCCTGCACCAATCGCAAGGCAATCGGCTATGAGTTCAACGGTGGCTTTGAGGAGTATATCGAGGTACCGAAAATCTGCATCGAGGCAGGAAACGTTGTCAAGCTGCCGGAGGATGTCAGCTATGAGGCCGGCGCTTTGATCGAGCCACTGGCATGCTGCATCCGCGGTCTCCGGAATACAGGCACCGGATTCAATGATACTGTGCTGATCATCGGCGCAGGCCCCATTGGTCTGATGCATCTGGAGCTCTCCAAGATTGCCGGTGCCAAGAAGGTTATCGTCAGCGAGCTGGATGCAGACAAGCGTGAAATTGCAAAGAATCTCGGTGCAGATCGCGTGGTTGACTCTGCAGCAGAGGATCTGGCCGCAGTGATTGCAGAAGAGACCGACGGTTTCGGCGTAGATCGAATTGTTATGGCAATCGGTGTAACCGGTCTTGTGAACGACACGCTGAAGCTTGCAAAGAAGGGCGGCACGGTTTGCCTGTTTGCAGGATTCCCGAAGGGAAAGACGGCCGACATCGATCCGTCCATCATTCACTACAACGAGCTGAATGTGACCGGATCTACCGCATACAAGAGAATTGACTATCTGCAGGCAGCCGACATGGTAAAGACCAAGAAGATCGATCTGGATGCCATTGTATCCGCCAGATATTCACTGGATGATTTCCGGGAGGCACTGGATCTGCATATGTCCGGCAAGGCACTGAAGGTTCTGGTAGTCAACGAATAAGAACGGAACAGATGGGAAGCGATGATGCCGGGAAAACGGCTCACAATACACACAAAATAAGGAGAATGAAAGATGGGCGTAGTAACTGAATCTGCAGCACCGATGTATGCAATGGGAAAAGCGGTAAGACTTTCCCGCATGGTAAATTCGGAGAGCAACAAGATGATGGCAATCACGGTTGACCATGCAACCTCCAGAGGAATTGCTCCGATGACCGGAATCCATGATATTCAGGGAGCAATCGACAAGATCGTTCTGGGGCATCCGGATGCAATGACCATGACCTGGGGAATTCAGAAGAGATGCTGGGGACCTCACGTAGGATCCGGAATCTCCATCCTGCACAAGATTTCCAACTATGCACCGACCTCTCCCACCAACGATATGATATTCGGCTCTGTAGATGCTGCCATTCGTTCCGGTGCAGATGCGGTATCTCTTGGCTGCATGACTCTGGGTGATTTCCAGAACGAGCAGTTCGAGAGAATCGGTGAGATTTCCGAGTACTGCGATGAAGTCGGCATGCCTCTGATCGGCCATATCTATCCGAAGGGCGAGAGCGTTCCTGCAGACAAGAGAACTGCATGGGAGAACATCGCATACTGCGCAAGAAGTGCAGCAGAGCTTGGTCTGGACGTTGTTAAGACGACCTACACCGGTGATCCCGAGTCCATGGCAAAGGTCATTGCCTGCGTTCCTTCTACCTTCCGCGTTGTCATTCAGGGCGGAGATACCCCGAAGGGGCTTGAGGGCGATGCACTTCTGGACTACTACTTCCAGATGACAAGAGATGCTCTGGATGCCGGCTGCGGCGGCGTTACGATGGGCAGATGGGTATGGGATTACAAGGACGTTACTGCTCTTGTCATTGCACTCAGAAGACTGATTCACAAGGGATATTCCGCAAAGGAGACAAGACAGCTGCTTGAGACCGTTGAGCAGGATAAGAATTATGCAGATTACCTGGATCTGAACAAGGGTTGAGCGGCAGAGGAGTTAAGTGATGGCCAGATATTTGTTAGGCGTGGATGTCGGAACCACCAGTCTGAAGGTGGCAATCATCGACGAAAATGCACGACTTCTAGGGATTTCCAGCAGTAAATATCGCCTGATCACTCCGGATCAAAGTTCAGTTCAGATTGACGCTGAGAGCATGTGGGATGCCTTTGTGACCTGTGTTCGGTTATTGAAAGAGGGCAAGGACATCGATCTGTCAGCAGTTGCCGGCATCAGCATCTCTTCTCTGTGCCCGGGCCTGATCGCCCTGGGTGCAGACGGAGAGGTTTTGGTGGATCCGATCATTTATTCGGATCGCAGAAGTACGGAAGAGGCAGACTTGATTCTCGCCTCTGTAGGAAGAGAAAAGCTGTTCGAGATTACGGCCAACAGTTCCATGGCCGGGGCCTTTTCCGGCTCCTCAATGCTGTGGATCAAACGCCACCTCCCCGATGAATATGCTAAAACAAAGTATTTTGGCCACTTGAACACTTTTCTTGCCTTCCGTATGACAGGAGAGATTGGAATCGACTGTTCCAATGCATCTTATACAAATCTGTTTGAGACGACAGGCGGGAAGAAGTGGTCGGAGTACCTTTGCGAAAAGATCGGAATCGAGCGGGAAAAGCTGCCGGAGATTCATGAATCAACGGATGTTATCGGCGGACTGATCAACAAAGAGCTGATTCAGATGGGAATTCCGGAGGGAACACCGGTTGCGATCGGCGGAGCAGATACGCCGTGTGCCACCCTGGCGGCAGGCGTTACGAGAGCAGGCGATGTGTGTGAATCGGTAGGAACAACCGACGTGCTGACCGTGTGCATCGATAAGCCGGTCTTCGACAGAGGGTTCATCAACCGATGCCACGTGGTGCCGGGGACATGGATCTATCAGGGGGCGATGTCCTTTACCGGTGCGGCGAATGAATGGTTTCTGAATCAGTTCTACGGTGATCTGATCGAGAAGGCCGAGGATATGGGAGATGCGTTCAGCAGGATGAATGCAGATGCCGCATTGGCAGAGCCGGGCTGCGGAGGGGTTGTTTTCCTTCCGTATATGCTGGGAGAGCGGAGTCCGATCTGGGATTCCTATGCAAGAGGGGTATTCTTCGGGATATCCTTGAAAACCACAAGAAAAGAAATGAACCGGGCGGTTCTGGAAGGATGCGGCTATGGCCTGCGGCAGCTTTCAGAGATTGCCGAGAGAATAACAGGAAATACCATTTCAGGCTTTACATCGATTGGCGGAGGGGCCAAGAGTGAGGTCTGGGCTCAGATCAAGGCGGACATCACAGGGAAGACGCTTAAGATTCTGGATATGCGCGATATGGCACCGGTGGGTGCTGCCATGTTGGCGGGCGTAGGAGCCGGCGTTTTCAAAGATGTGTATGAAGCATCCGAGAAAGTGGAGAAAACGGTATATCGGATTGTCGAGCCGAGGCATGACAACGATGAGATCTATGCCAGAAGATTTGAGGTTTACACGAGCTTATATCCTGCGCTGAAGGACATCTTCAGGAAGAATATCACAGGATAAAATAGGGCACAAAGGAAAAGGAGAGATCATGAAAAAGAAAATTATGGCTGTGGTATTGGCGGCAGCAATGGCAGCGATGTCGCTGGCAGGCTGCGGATCTTCTGCAAGCTCTTCCACACAGACGAGCAGCACCGAAGCATCCGAGGAGACCGAGGAGACTGCAGATGCAGCAGAGGAGACTGAGGAGACAGCGGATGCTGAGACTGAAGATGCTGCAGCAGAGGGCACGATCACCTATACGGAGAAGCCTGAAATTGCAAGCGGGGCAACCAAGATTACGATTGCTGTTCCGGATCCGGACGGATCGTACATTGCAACGGCTGCTACGGAATTTGCCAATCGTGCAATGACCTATGCAAATGGAACACTGGATATCACCGTTTCCGGAAACGGATCCTTGTACGGCGGCGATACCGCAGCAGGTATTAAGATGCTGTCTGCAGGATCTCTGCAGATGCTGATTCTGGCTTCGAGCGTGTACGCAAGCTTCATCCCCGGAATGAACGTTATTTCTGTTCCCTACATGTTCGATGATCAGGCTCAGCTCCTGGATTACCTGAACAGCGAGACCGGTACAGAGCTGTTCAGCCGTGTGGAGGACATGGGCATCACAGCAGCAGGTGCATGGACGAGATCCTTCCGCGAAGTGACGAACTCCAAGAGACCGATCACCTGCCCGGACGATCTGAAGGGACTGGTTCTGCGCGTACCGAACAACTCTCTGTATGTTGAGTTCTTCAGCGCATGCGGTGCGGTTACGACCCCTATGAACTTCTCTGAGGTTTACAATTCCCTTCAGCTGAACACACTGGACGGCCAGGAGAACCCGGTCGATGTTCCTTATTCCAACAAGTTCTATGAGGTTCAGAAGTACATCTCCTACACCAATCACATGGCAGATGCATGGGTAGTCGGCATCAATTCCGATTTCATGAGCAGTCTGACACAGGAGCAGCAGGATGCCATCACAAAGGCAGCACAGGAAGTGCAGAGCTGGAACGTTGATTACATGGAAGAGCAGGATCAGGTCGCTTTGAAGACACTTACCGACAACGGAATGGAAGTAAACGAGCTGTCCGACGAAGCAATTCAGCAGTTCATCGAGATTTCTCAGTCCTGCTATGACAAGTTCAAGGAACTCATCGAGGACGATGATCTGTTCAACGCTACTACTGAATTCACAGGCAGAAGCTGACAGACGGTTCGCGGCATCTGAAGTTCTGATACAACATGTATGACAGCCTGTGCGCCCCGAATGACGATGGGCGGGGCGCATGGGATTGCCTATAAAGGGCAGGGTCATGCAGTGGATGGAGGGTTAGTTAAAATGGAACGCAAAAAGTCCAAGCTATCCGGGTTTTTCGACGTTGTGAATAAGATCGAGGATATCATTCTGGCGATTCTGGTGATCGGAATGATTGCAACGATCCTGCTGCAGATTATCGGCAGAATTGTGGGGCATCCGTTCCCGTGGACAGAGGAGACTTCACGGTATCTGTTCCTGTGGATGATGTTCGTCGCTCTGGCAGCCGGATTTAATATGTGCGAGTCCTCTCGCGTAACACTGCTGCTGCAGGTCGGTCCCAAGTGGCTGAAAAAAGTAAGCGAGGTTCTCTATTTTGTTGTTGTAGAAGGGTTCTTTGCCTTCATGTTCATTTACGGTCTGCAGGTGGTTCAGCAGCAGATCTCCCTGAATGAGATGGGAACGGCACTTCGCATTCCGATGTATCTCATCGGCATCTGCCAGCCGGTCGGTGCAGTAATGGGCTTTATCGGAACAATTCAGAGTTTCCTGGAGTATCACGGCAAGGTCGCCATCGGCGATAAGGAAACCGAGAAACAGAAGGCACTTGAGAATGGTTGAGGAGGATTAGAAAATGAGTGCGGCTATAATTATTCTCTTCATGGTTCTGATGTTCCTGGGAGTGCCGATCGCAGTATCCTTGGGCGCAGCATCCGTGATCGTGATGGCAACAATGTCATCACTTCCTCTGAGCATGGCAGCACAGTCCATGTTCACATCGATGAACTCTTTCATCATGGTAGCAGTTCCGCTGTTTATCCTCTGCGGTTCCCTGATGGACGAGGGCGGAATCGCAGATCGTATCTATGATCTGGCAGAGGCACTGGTCGGCTGGATTTACGGCGGCCTCGGACATGTATCGGTTGTGGTGAATATGCTGTTCGCCGGAATGTCCGGTTCTTCTGTTGCAGCAATTGCCTCCATCGGCAAGATGAGCATCAATGCTCTGGATAAGAAGGGTTATCCGAAGGATTACGCAACTGCCATCAACCTGTCCGGCTCCATGCTGGCATCGGTTATCCCGCCTTCGATTCTGATGATCAATGCGGCGGCAACCGGCAACGTATCCATTGGTCAGGCTCTGCTGGGCGGCTTCATCCCGGGTCTTATCATCGGCTTCGTGTTCATGGTATACAATTATTTTTACTGCAAGAAGCACGGCATCGGAGATCGCATTCCGTTCAATGTCGGAAAGCTGGGAAAGGCTTTTGTCCGCGCCATTCCTGCTCTGCTGACTCCGGTTATTCTGCTGGGCGGCGTGTACACCGGCTTCTACACTCCTACTGAGGGCGCAGCCATCGCCGTAGCATATACCTGCCTGGTATCCATCTACGTGTTCAAGAATCTGAAGTGGAGGGATATCCCCCGCATCATGATCAAGAACGCACGTTCCACCGGAACCATCCTGTTCGTGGCAATCGCTGCAAAGCCGGCGTCTCTTCTGTTTGAGATCGACGGACTTCCGAGCCGCGTTGCGAACATGATCTCCGGAATCTCCGACAACAGAATCGTGATTCTCTTCGTTCTGTATCTGTTCCTGATCGTCGTAGGAATGTTCATGGATGCAACGGCAGCCATCTTCATCCTTGTGCCGATTCTGCTCCCTGCAGTGCAGACCGTTGGTGTTTCACCGCTGTTCTTCACGGTATTCCTGGTAATCACTCTTTCCTTTGGCCTGATTACTCCTCCGGTCGGTGTGTGCCTGTACGCGGCAGAAAATGTGACGGGACTGCCATTGGAAAAGATCATCAAGGCATCGATCCCGTGGATCATATTGATCGCAATTTCCCTTTGCGTATTCATTATCTTCCCGCAGATCATTGAGGTGCCGGTGGCATTGATATTCGGAACCTGATAAAACAAGGGCCTTTCATCTGATACAATCTGATGGAAGGCTTTTTTAAACAAGAAGAATAGAAGGAGATATGACATTATGAAAATCGTCGTTTTGGACGGATATACCGAGAATCCCGGAGACCTCTCCTGGGAGAGCCTGGAAGCGCTTGGAGAGGTAACAGTTTATGACAGGACTTCGTACGTGGAGGCACCGATCATCGCAGAGAGACTCGGCGATGCGGACGTTGCTGTCATCAATAAGACACCGATTTCGAAGGAGACGATCGATGCCTGCCCGAACCTGAAGCTGATTGCAGTTCTGGCAACGGGATACAACGTTGTAGACTATAACTATGCAAAGGAAAGAGGAATCCCGGTCGTGAATGTTCCTACCTACGGCACACAGATCGTCGGACAGTATGCGGTAGGACTCCTGCTCGAGATCTGCTCTCATTTCGCAGCACATGATGCAGCGGTAAAGGAAGGCAGATGGGAGAACAATGAGGACTGGTGCTTCTGGGACTATCCGATGATCGAGCTGTACGGCAAGACCGCGGGCATCATCGGTTTCGGCCGCATCGGTCAGGCAACCGGAAAGATTCTGAAGGCTATGAACATGCGCGTTCTGGTCAACGACAAGTTTGAGTCGGAGTCCGGAAAGGCCATTGCAGATGCCTATGTTGACAGAGATACGCTTCTGAAGGAATCAGATGTTATTTTCCTTCACTGCCCGCTCTTCCCGGACACAGAGGGACTGATCAACAAAGAGAATATTGATAAGATGAAGGACGGCGTCATCATCATCAACAACAGCCGCGGCCAGCTGGTGGTGGAGCAGGATCTGGCGGATGCGCTGAATTCCGGAAAGGTGTACGCTGCAGGACTGGATGTTGTATCGACAGAGCCCATCAAGGGGGACAACCCGCTCCTGACAGCGAAAAACTGTCTGATTACGCCTCATATTTCATGGGCGGCACAGGCGGCAAGGCAGCGCATCATGGACATCACGGCAGACAACATCAAGGCATTCCAGAACGGACAGCCTGTCAACGTGGTGAATCAATAAGAAACAGACGGAAGCGGTTTACCGAAGCGGAAACGTATTCAGCGGGGCAAGGGAGCTAAACTTCCATGCGGCCGATTGCGTGAGCGGATGTGAATAGGGGAGAATGGAAATGGATAAAAACTTATCGTTTGATTATTCCAATGCAGCATCTTTTCTGGGCGAGAATGAAGTTCGCGAGATGAAGTTTACAGCGGAGAATGCCGCGGAAAAGCTGAAATCCGGCAAAGGCGAGGGAAATGATTTTCAGGGCTGGATCGATCTGCCGGTCAACTACGACCGCGAGGAGTTCGACCGCATCAAGAAGGCGGCGAAAAAGATTCAGGGTGATTCTGACATTCTGTTCGTTATCGGAATCGGAGGCTCCTATCTGGGAGCCCGTGCAGCCATCGAATTCCTGCGTCATGCATATTATAACGAGGTTCCGGATGAACAGCGCGGCACGCCGAAAATTTATTTCGTCGGCAACAGCATGAGCGGAACCTATATCGAGGAGGTAATTGATCTGATAGGCGATCAGGATTTCTCGATCAATGTCATCTCCAAATCGGGAACCACGACGGAGTCCGCCATTGCGTTCCGCGTGTTCCGGAAGCTTTTGATTCAGAAATACGGAAAGGAAGAGGCTGCACGCCGCATTTATTCCACAACGGATCAGGCGAGGGGGGCTCTGAAGACGCTCTCGGATGCAGAGGGCTATGAGTGTTTTGTCATTCCGGACGATATCGGCGGACGCTTCTCGGTACTGACGGCGGTAGGCCTGCTTCCGATCGCCGTGAGCGGCGCCGACATCGATCAGCTGATGGCAGGTGCTGCGGCTTACCGTGAAATCGCACGAAAAGAGCCGTACGAGAACAATCCGTCTCTTCTGTACGCAGGACTTCGGAACATTCTGTACCGCAAGGGCAAGACGGTGGAAATTCTGGTGAACTACGAGCCGAGTCACCACTACATCTCGGAGTGGTGGAAACAGCTTGCCGGCGAGAGCGAAGGAAAGGATCAGAAGGGAATTTTCCCTGCATCTGTGGATTTGACCACGGATCTGCATTCTATGGGACAGTTCATTCAGGAGGGCTCAAGGATCAAGTTTGAAACAGTTCTGAATCTGGAGAAGCCCAAGCGCGACTTTGTTCTGGAGGCGGAAGAGAATGATCTTGACGGTTTGAATTATCTGGACGGCAGGACGATGGATTTCGTCAACAAGTGCGCCATGAAGGGAACGATGAATGCTCACGTCGAGGGCGGCAATCCGAACCTGATGGTGAACATCCCGGAGCAGAACGAATTCTATCTGGGGCAGCTGTTCTATTTCTTTGAGTATGCAATTGCGGTCAGCGGATACATCAATGCCATCAATCCGTTCAACCAGCCCGGTGTTGAATTCTACAAGAGCAACATGTTCAAGCTGCTCGGAAAGCCCGGCTACGATAAGTAAAATGTGAATCGGGTTAAGACTCCTCCTTGCTGAAAACGGACACGAGGATACTCTGACCCGTGACTCATACCATATCAATCCTCAACAGCGAAAGCGCCTGATCCGGAAAATACGGATCGGGCGCTTTCGCTGTGGAAAAGCATATAATTTCAGGCTTTTCGGTCAGAATTTTACAGGAGCCCGGCAGCGGTCATGGTATCTGCGAACCCCTTTGCGGCGGGACCTTCCGGCGTGGGGAGAGAAGGCAGATAGGGAACGCCTACATCGCGACCGCGAAGGGATGCCATATCCTTGGCGGCAACGGGGAAGCTGGCGGCGTCCATGGAAAGGCGGACGGGATTGAGCTTGAACTGTGCCTCAAGGCTTCCCTTCTGATCACCGGCAGCATATTTGTTGTAGATATCGGTGATCAGTTCCGGCATGAAGTTGGCTGCGGTGCAGACACCGCCGACGGCACCGTGACAAAGGCTGGCGTAGAGGAGCGTATCCTTGCCGCCGAATACCCTGAAATTCACATCCCGGGTGCGGCGGATGAATTCGGAGGTCAGGGTGATGTCACCGCTCGTATCCTTCATGCCGACAATGTTGGGAATATTGTGAGCCAGCTCGTCCACGAGCTGGGCAGTGAGGCCGTAGCCGACACGCCCCGGATTGTTGTACAGGAGCATGGGGGTGTCGGGAATGCTCTCTGCAATCGTCTTAAAATGCAGGTACAGCTCTGCATAGGTCGGCTTCAGGAACATCGGCTGCAGTACACTGACAGCGGCGGCACCGTTTGCCGCGGCCATTTTGGCAAGCCGGCAGCACTTTCTGGTGTTGATGGCGCCGATGCCGAAATAGACCGGAACCCGGCCGGCGGCCTGATCGACCATGATCTTCAGGCCGCGCTCCATTTCATCCTCTTCGAGCATATAGAACTCGCCGTTGGATCCGAAAGCCAGGATTCCGGAGACGCCGCCCTCGATTACATAATCTACCTGGCTCCGCTGACGGGCCTCATCAATGAGCTCGTTCTCATCGCAGCAGGTTAGAATGGGTACAACCACACCCTTGATAAATTCAGTATTCATACAGCACCTCAGCGTCCGATCTCGATATCAGCCATCATTTCATAATACTGGGCAATGGCACTGTGATCCGCCTGCCCCTTGTCGTGACTGTGGAGCCACTGGAGGACTTCCTGAACCTCGGCAGTCATGGGGACGGGAGCGCCTACGCTGTGGGCACAGTCCAGAGCATTGTTCAAATCCTTGATGTGCAGATCGATCTTGAAGCCGGGCTTGTCGTTTCCTTCGATCATCATCGGAGCCTTGGCATTCATGACGGTGGAGCCTGCCAGTCCTCCCTTGATGGCCTGGAACACCAGCTGGGGATCCACACCGGCCTTTTGTGCAAGGGTCAGCGCCTCAGCCAGAGCCTGAATGTTGCAGGCTACGATGATCTGATTGGCGAGCTTGGTTGTATTGCCGGCACCTACCTCGCCGCAGCGGACGACAGAGGAACCCATTGCCAGAAGAAGAGGCTTGAAGGTGTCGAACACCTCCTGCTTGCCGCCGACCATGAAGCTGAGCGTGCCGTCGATGGCCTTCGGCTCGCCGCCGGAAACAGGCGCATCCAGCATTTCAATTCCCTTTTTCTCCAGTTCTGCATAGATCTCTTTGGAGGCTACGGGGTTGATGGAGCTGCAGTCGATGAAAACAGAACCTGCTTTCATGAAGCTTGCCACCTTTCCGTCTTCGAGCATGACACTTTTGACCTGAGGAGAGTTGGGCAGCATGGTGATTACGACATCGCACTGCTCACCGATTTCCTGATAGGTGGAGGCTGCCTTTGCGCCTGCAGAAACGAGTTCCTCTACAGGGGCCTGACTGCGGTTGTAAACCAGAAGGTCGGTGTAGCCGTTTTTCAGAAGATTTTTAGCCATGGGCTTTCCCATGATGCCGAGTCCGATAAATCCGATTTTCATGATGTAATTCCTCCTTATTTATCTTAAGAATAGGGAAAATGCAGAATTGCGGCAATCGGCAGGACTTCCAAAGGAGAAGCCCTGCCGATGCACGAAGTGTGAAAGGTTGCAGAAAATGAAAAGATTTATTTCAAAACGATTCCGTATTTTTTCATGCGGCGCCAGAGCGTTGTTTTGCTGATGCCGAGTGCATCGGCGGCGGCCTGACGGTTTCCGGCGTGCTGCTTTAGGAGCTCCTCGAGCTCAGCGGCCCGGGGGTCCTTGATCACCACGACCTGTTCGGGATGAGGAGCGATGCGAGGTGCCATTTGCTCCAGCTCTTTTTGAAGGAATACTTCATCGATGGTGCGGCGTTCTGCCGTCAGGACGATGCGCTCGCACAGCCCGCGGAGCTGATCAAGATTGCCGGGCCAGGAATACTGCCGCAGGTAATCCCTTGCCCCCTGTGTCAGAGTGAAATAGCGCTTGTATCGTTTCTGAGCTTCCCTCATGCAGCTGTCGATCCAGGGGAGAATGTCATCGCGGCGCTCCCGCAGGGGCGGGAAATGCAGAGAAAGGACGTTCAGCCCGTAGTACAGATCACCGCGGAAGGTTCCCTGCTCCACCATGGAAACAAGATTAGTGCTGGTGGAGGCAATGACGCGGATGTCGGCACAAATGGGGCGGCTGGTGCCATTCCTGCGCAGCTTGCCGCGAATCAGCTGCAGCACCTTGTACTGAAGGGAAGGCGGGAGACTGTCCACGTGCTCGAGACAAAGCGTCCCCTTCTGTGCAGCCTCGGCGTAGCAGGTGTCCGAATCGGATCGGACGGAATAGCTGCCGAAGAGCAGAATGTCGAGGTCTTCCGGATCAAAGGCAGCGCAGTCCACATCGACGAAGGCATTGGAAGCGGCAAGGCTTGCGTTGTGGAGGCACTGCGCCAGAATCAGATTTCCGTTTCCATGTTCGCCGGTGATCAGGACCGGAGCCGGGAATTTAGCAAATCTTTTTGCACGTATGAAAAGCTTTCGGGTTTGGGAATCTGCAGCGGGAAGCTGATCAAACTGGTATCTGGCGACAAAGCCGCGCTGATAGAATTCCTCGCGAAGCCGATTGTCAATCTCAATGATCCGGTGGCTCTCCTGAAACGTCATGATGGCCCCGCAGATCTGTTCTTCTATGAGGATAGGAGCAATGTTGACAACAACCGCATGATTTTCGATGGGGACCAGGAGCGCGTAGGCTTCCTCTCCGCTGCAGAGCACTTTGTGCAGGATATCCTCCTGCAGCTTGGGAAAAATATCCCGAACGGAGTGTCCGAGGAGTGCGGAAGGATGCAGGTCCAGAAGGGAGCAGACAACACGGTTGCAGCGGCGGATGACGCCGGAGACATCGATCTGAAGAATTCCGCTGAACGTGAAGTCCAGCATGGTGTTGATTTCGGAGGCATTCTGTTTCTGAAGGTCGATGGCATGCCCCATATGATTTGCGGCAGAAAGGGCATTTCGGACACTCTCTGTTCCGGAGTGGAGCAGCATGTGCGGAAGCCCTGCTGCAGCTGCTCTGGCGCAGACAACCTCACCGCCGAAAACCGCATGACAGCCATCCTGAAGCGCCCGGTCAACGAGTGCCTCCAGGGCGGCCCGGGCGGAAATCCCGGCGGAGAAAACGGAAGCACCCGGATCATCTGCGATGTCCTCGTCCCGCAGCGTGTAGCGAACCAGTTCCATGTCGAACAGCTTTCCAAAGGAGGAGGTATCGTCCAGCGTGTTCTCGAATCCGATGATGCCGATTTGCGGATGAGCCAGCCCAAGCTGCTGTTTCATATCGAGAACCATAAGCCCCAGTTCCTGAGCTGTGATGGAAATGGTAATGACAGGGAGCGCGGTCCTGCGGCGGATGACACAGGCCTGAAGTCCCCTTGCAATGATAAGATCACAGTCTGTGCCGTTCAATGCGGCCGCACGGTCAGAGGCCTCATCGGTGTGGATCTGGTCGATGCACAGCGGCGTAAGATTCGGATATTCTTCGATGAGCTGAGAGCACAGCTCCTTCATCTGCAGCTGAGGGACCAGAATGGCGACCTTTGCCATAGAAAACCTCTTCCTAATGTTTCTTTCCGGCGACAGAGATCAGAATCAGCATCAGGAAAATTGCTGCGAATCCGATTCCGTCCGTAAAGGTAAACGGACTGCCGAGAAAAACAGTGGAGATGACGGCAGCAGTAACCGGTTCGGAGAAGCCGTAGAGACTTCCTTTGTTGGGACCGATGTATTTGAGCCCCTGGATGTAGAGAGGAAAAGCCAGTACATTTCCGACCAGCACCACGAAGGCGATGCCGAACCAGCCGACGGCGGTAGGAACATAGTGCTGATTCCAGGAACGGAAGATGATTGCGATGGCAATGCTGCCCATGAGGAAGGACCAGCCCTGCAGCAGGAGAACAGAATAACGCTTCATGAGCTTGCCGGGGACCATGTTGTAGATGGTAACGCAGACAGAACTTAGGACACCGGTTGCAAGTGCCTGAGGCGAGATCTGCATGTGCGTGATGTCTCCTCCGGTGGAAAGAAGGAATACACCGAATAATGCAAGGAAAATGGCCAGAATCTCGAGAAATCCGGGGCAACGCTTTGCAAGAAAGCAGGATATCAGAAGGATCATGGCCGGTGCGAGATCCTGCAGCAGGGTGGCGGCTCCTGCACTGGAGAGCTGAATGGTGGTGAAATACAGGAACTGGCAGGCAGATACGCCGGCCAGACCATAGATGAGGAGCCGGGATCTGTCGGAGTGATTTTTCCAGGGATCCAGAATATGCGCACCGGATTTGATGAAGCAGTAAATCAGAAGGAGAATGCCGGCCATTCCCAGACGGATGGGAACCAGCCATCGGACATCCATCCCCTCGTGATTGAACAGGAATTGTCCCATGGAACCGGACAGACCCCAGCAGGCACCGCCCGACAAAGTCAGGACGGCGCCTTTGATGTGGTCAGAATTGGTGCGTTGCTGTATGGTGTTGCGCTTCATGTTCATGACAGATTCTCCGTGAGAGTTTAAAACCGCACGGGAAGGGCGTAAAACAAAATTTGCGGCATACGGAGTATTATAACTGAGCCTGTATGTTGTAGTCCAGCATCTGCAGCATTTCCTGACGCCACTGCGGATTGATCAGGATCTTTTCCGCATAGGCTTTGCAGTATCCGCATGCGCCGCAGTCCCCGTGACAGACGATCTTCTCGTCTGCAAAGCGCTGAAGAAAGCCGTCCAGAGCCTGGTTGTCGATTCCTACCTGCCAGTCACGGCTCTCGTGTATGAAGGCATCGGTCAATGCGGCCAGTTCCTGTTCATTCAGCAGCTGATCGGAGACCTCGGCGTTTGCATCGATGTCAGACAGGTGCTCACAGAATTCAGGCTGCAGCAGATGGAAAAGATTGTGCGGATAGCTGCCCGCAAGATAAGCTCCTACAACAGAAAGGAGGTAGGCAGGCTCTTTATCTCTTCCGTCGATTTTAAAGAGGGAAATTCCCTCTTTGGCATAGACCGGCATATCCTCCGGGCGAATCCAGTGGAGCTTGATGAGTTCGGTGAGATCCCGGAAAAACCGATGACGGCAGTAAAAGCTGCAGTAGGGGACCGGGAATATGTTTTCCCCCTGCACGGCAGGTGCGATGTGCGAGTTGCTCATGGCAGAGGAGTACGTGCCGTGGAAATGCACGTTGATGCAGTGGAGTACACAGGCGGAGTTGCAGAGCACCTTGATCTCCCCCTTTGTGTGACGCCGGATATCGCGCAGCAGCGGGAAATCGCGGTTTACATCCCGGTCAAGCACGAGCACCTCAGCCCCCAGCTCCTCGAATTCCACGGCCTCTGATACCGTCGAAATTTCATTGCAGATGGAGGCGTTGACCTTCAGGTTCGGGAAATGTTTCCGGATGAGCATCATCAGGTACGGAATTGTCACCGTAATTTCATCCACGCCGGCTGCTGTCAGCTGCTGCAGGAAATCCATCACTTCGTCCCGATACTCTGCCGTAAGGGGAATCGGAATGAGTTCAGAATTGATGATGTAGTTGAAGCGGATCCCGTGTGCATGGAGCTTTTTCACATTGTCTGTCAACTGCGCCATCGTCATCGGGCGGACGCTTTCCGGCGGACGCAGATTGCCGATCGGATCCTTTGGAAGAGAACCGTACAGTTCATAGATGCAGCGGTCGGGAGCACAGTGATCTGCCATTTCGGAGATGCTGTCGATGTAGTGGCTGTCGTTGATAAACGGAACGCAAAGCTTGATTTTTTCCATGATAGATACCTCGATTTCTGCTGCAGTCATACCGACTGCGGCAGATTCGTATTTTTGCTGTTGATCTGCAGGCAGTGCCCTAATTGTCGGAGACGATGTTCCTTTCCCACAGTCCGCTCTTGATCAGGATGATTCCGAAAACGCTTTTGATCAGAACGAGCGAACTGACAATGAGGTACACCAGAGCTGCGGAGAGTTCTGTATAGTGCGTCAGCATAAAGGCGGACGGGATGATCGTCACCCAGCTGAAGCAGCTGTCAAAAAGGAAGGTGATGAGTGTCTTGCCGCCGGCGCGGACGGAGGAATAGGCACAGTTCGCAAGTGCATAGAGCGGCATGCAGAGAGCACATATGTACAGGAACTCTGATGCCAGAGCACGCACGGAGGCCTCCGTGTTGTACAGGCGCGGAATGAACGATGAACTGAGAACGAGCAGAATGCCCATCACAACGGAGGAAAACAGTGACAGCGTCATCATGCGCCACGCGGTGCGGCGGGCGTCCTCAATGCGGTTCGCGCCGAGCTCCTGCCCGACAACAATTGCGGTGGCATCTCCCAGCGAGAAGAAAGCCTGATTGAAAATCTGCGAGACGGTGCTGCAGATGTTCATTGCAGCGACAACCTGTATCCCGCGCACGGAATAGCACTGCAGCAGAACCGCAAGGCTGGTGCTCCAGAGAACTTCATTGAGCAGCAGCGGGAAGGATCTCACGAAAATATCTCGGGCCAGCCCGAGCGGAATTTTCGTGTTTGCATAGGGACGCCCAAAGAAGGGATATCGATCGGCGTGCCGGACAATGCCGAGCAGAATGATTGCAAGCTCGACGAAGCGTGAAATCACCGACGCAATTGCGGCGCCGACGACCCCGAGACGCGGGAAACCCAGAAGACCAAAGATCAGGAGCGAATTAAACACGAGATTGGTCAGAATTGCTGCAATGCTCGCCTTCATCGGCAGAACGGTCTGTCCGGTCTCGCGCATGGTGCCGGCAAGGCACTGCGTCAGACAAAACGGAATGAGACCGACCAGCATGATATTGAGATAATTCATCGCACAATCAAGGATTTCGGCCTTATTCTCGTAGGAAGTCTGGGAGGCGATAAAGCTTCCGACAATGGATCTCCCGAAGAATATAAAAAGGAAAATGGTTGCTGCCGTGATGATGGTGACAATGATCAGCTTGTACCGAAATGTGCTGTGCAGCCCTTCCATATTGTGCTGACCGTAGAATTGTGCACCGTATACCCCTGCGCCGGAGATGCTGCCCCATATGGAAAGCTGGAATACCAAAAGCAGCTGTGCGGCGATGGCAACACCGATGAGCGGAAGCGTGCCGATCTGACCGATCATGATATTGTCCAGAAGGGACACCACATTGGTCAGAGTGTCCTGCACAATGATGGGCAGCACAATGGTCAGAACCTTGCGATAAAAGCATCGATCGCCGGTGACATATTCAAAAAAAGATAGCTTTTTGGCCAATTCCATAAAATGTCCTCAATCGTAAAAATGATGCAGGCAGTTCCCGACATTCCACATTGCGGCATTCGGCGGCTGTGAGAGCACCGGCCTGGTGAGAATCTGCAGAACGGGGGATGATCATGAAATAAGTGAGATAGCATATAATTTTCATAATCAGATAACGGAGAATGTACTTATCAACATAAAGATACGTACATATGATGGATTTTATAACAGCAAATCAATTCATGAAATAAAAATATGAACAGATAAGATTTTTTAATAATGCAGCAGAAAAAACAGACCCGGTTCTCTCGGGCATGGAAAGACGTGGATGGAAAAAAGTCCGGATGCAGCAATGATTTCAGAAAGGGAGTGTTGACAAACAGGTGAGACGGCTGTAGACTATGTCCGCGTTAGTTATAATGAACTAATTACAATTATGCTTCTATAAAATATAATTTTAAAACCTTACACGGATAAGCGAGGCAAAACGATATGATGCCATTGGCGTTTGCAAAAACAGGAGAGAAGGTTCTGGTTGCCAGAATCGGCGGGAATGAAGAGGCTAAAAAACACCTCGAGGATCTGGGGTTCGTTGTCGGGACTCAGGTGGAGGTCATTTCTGCGGCAGGAGACGGCAATATCATTGTAAATCTGAAGGAGTCGAGACTGGCCATCACAGCTGAGATGGCTTCGAAGATTATGACGAACTGAAGACGGATTGTCAGGAAACACGAACCGGCGCCCGGGGGCCGGAATGCGATGCCGGATTGTCTGGAAAAGCGGCTGCCGGAGATTGGAATCAGAGATACATCGGGCACACAGCGTGCCCTGATGAATGCGGGAGACCGCGCAGGATATGAGGAGGAACGGTATGAAAACATTGAGAGACATCCCTGTCGGTCAGACAGCTACTGTCGTGAAAATCCACGGCGAGGGCGGTCTGAAGAGACGGATCATGGACATGGGGATTACCAAGGGCACGGAGATCTATGTGCGCAAGGTAGCACCTCTGGGAGACCCGGTGGAGGTTACGGTTCGCGGCTACGAGCTTTCCCTTCGCAAGGAAGACGCAGACATTCTGGAGATGCAGTAAGAATGTGAGATTGCTGCTTTGCTGCATCGGGGCTTTTCCATAGAGCGCAGATGCCGACAGCGGTACGGTTCTGATATTCAGATAGTGAGTAAAGAAGGAGCATCAAATGGAAATCAAAATTGCATTGGCAGGTAATCCGAACTGCGGTAAAACAACCCTGTTCAACAACCTGACCGGCAGCAACCAGTACGTTGGTAACTGGCCGGGCGTTACCGTTGAGAAAAAGGAAGGCCGTCTCAAAAACCACAAGGACGTCATCATTCAGGACCTTCCGGGCATCTATTCCCTGAGTCCGTACACGCTCGAGGAAGTGGTAACCCGCAACTACCTCGTAAATGAGAAGCCGGACGCCATCCTGAACATCGTTGACGGAACGAACATTGAGCGCAACCTGTATCTGACCACACAGCTGGTTGAGATCGGCATCCCGGTTGTCATCGCCATCAACATGATGGATCTGGTCCGCAAGAACGGCGACAACATCGACATCAAGAAGCTGGGGCAGGAGCTGGGCTGCAAGGTGATCGAGATCTCTGCTCTTAAGAACGAGAATACTCTGGAGGCTGCTGAGCTGTGCCTCGAGGCTGCAAAGGCAGAGAAGAAGGAACTTCCTCATGTCTTCACCGGAAGTGTAGAGCATGCCATTGCTCATATCGAAGAGTCCGTTCAGAACATCGTGGACAGGCAGGAGCTTCGCTGGTATGCCATCAAGATCTTTGAGCGCGATGAGAAGGCGCTTGAGAAGCTTACCATCGATTCCGCAACAAAGGCTCACATGGAAGCGCATATCAAGGATTGTGAGAAGGAACTGGACGATGATGCGGAGTCCATCATCACCAACCAGAGATACACCTACATCACGGACCTGATTGCCAAGACCGTGAAGAAGGGCAAACAGCCCGGTGCTCTTACCACATCGGATAAGATCGACCGCATTGTTACCAACCGCTGGCTGGCTCTGCCGATCTTCGCAGCTGTTATGTTTTTTGTTTATTACATTGCAGTCAGTACCGTTGGTACGGTTGTGACGGACTGGACGAACGATGTTCTGTTCGGCGAGATCATCGGCGGCAATGTCGAGACCCTGCTGACTAATATGGGTGCTTCGGACTGGGTTATTTCGCTGGTGGTTGACGGTATCATCGGCGGCATCGGCGCTCCGATGGGATTCGTTCCGCAGATGGCAATCGTATTCCTGTTCCTGAGCTTCCTCGAGGACGTCGGATACATGGCACGTGTTGCCTTCATCATGGACCGTATTTTCCGCAAGTTCGGGTTGTCCGGAAAGAGCTTCATTCCGTTCCTGATCTCCTCCGGCTGCGGTGTTCCCGGCATCATGTCTACCCGTACCATTGAGTCCGAGCAGGATCGCCGCATGACCATGATCACCACGACCATGATCCCCTGCGGAGCAAAGCTTCCTGTAATCGCTTTGATCGCCGGTTATCTGATGGGCGGTGCATGGTGGATGACTCCGGTGATGTATTTTGCGGGCATTGCACTGGTTATTGTTTACTGCATCATTTTGAAGAAGACCAAGTTCTTCTCCGGCGATCCGGTTCCGTTCGTTATGGAGCTCCCGGCTTACCACCTTCCTTCCCTGAAGGGCATCCTGCTCCATGTATGGGAGCGTGTATGGGCCTTCATCAAGAAGGCAGGTACCATCCTGTTCCTGTGCTGCGCGGTGATGTGGTTCCTTGGCAGCTTCGGTGTGGTTGACGGCGCCTTCGGTCTGGTTGACACGGCTGATTCTCTGCTGGCAGTCATCGGCGGCGTTCTCGCTCCGATCTTCGCTCCTCTGGGCTTTGGTACCTGGCAGGCTGTGGCTTCCTCTCTGTCCGGCTTTGTGGCAAAGGAAGGTATTGTTTCCACAATGTCTCTGCTGTCTGCTCTGGGCGAGGAGATCGAGGAGTACGATGTCACGATGCACGATGCATTCCAGGCATTCTTCCCGACCAGCATCGCAGCCATTTCCTTCCTGGTATTCAACTGCTTTGACTCACCGTGCCTGGCAGCCATTTCCACTATGGCGAAGGAAGTCGGCAGCCGCAAGTATTTCTGGTACGCTCTGCTGTTCCAGAACGTTGCAGCTTACTGTGTGACCCTGATCATCTATCAGCTGGTTGGTTTCGCAATCGGCGAGGTGGCCTTTGGCGTCGGTACCGTTGTTGCAGCTGTTCTGCTGATCGCAGTTCTCTACCTTCTGTTCCGCAAGGATCCTAATAAGAAGGCCAAGGCATAATTACCGGCTCTATGAAAATTTAGAACGAAAGACCTGCGGACGCGATGTCTGTGGGTCTTTCTTTTAAATACGAGGAGATGATTATGAAATTTAATGTTCCGATCAATCAGGCAGATGCTGTTGTTCTGGTCATTCTGGCTATTATGATGGTCATCGGCGTGAGGATTGTCATCGGCTTTTTCAAAACACCCAAACACCGCGACACACAGGACCGCGTGGATGAGGAGAAAGAGCGCCGGGACGGGCCAAAAAGCTGAGACAGACAGTGGAGAAGTTTGATAGAATTCGCAGCGAAGGAGGCAAATCATGGCTGTAGATATTGTGGTTGTCGGAATTGTGCTGCTCCTGTGCGCAGCCTGCGTGCGGAAGCTGATTTTGAACAGAAAGAACGGAGTCTCCAACTGCAGCGGCTGCAGCGGGTGCGGCAGCTCCTGTGGGTGCGAAGGAGGCTGCAGCACGGAGAATGTGCCGGAACGGTTCAAGGCAAAGAAGTAACAGGATTTTGCAGGAGTCGAGCAGATCTCCGGGAGAAGGGAGCAGATGATGGTACAGGTTGTGGCTGAAATTGATGGTATGATGTGCGGAATGTGTGAGTCCCACATTGCAGATGCCATTCGCAGGCAGTTTTCGGAAGCGAAGAAGGTGTCGGCTTCGGCAGGAAAGGGAGAAGCCGTGTTTCTTCTGGAAAATGAGATCCCGCTTCCAATGCTGAAGCATGAGCTTCACAGTGCAGTGGATCCCCTGGGATACCAGCTTTTGTCCGTGTCTGTCAGAGAACCGGAAAAGAAAAAGGGCCTTTTTCACTTTGGCTGATTTTATGCGGCTGACAACAGAATGATGCTATAATGAACGAACCGTACCGGACAAGGATGTCAGGACGGTTCATTTGTGTTATAAGGAGGCCGTTTTCCATGCAGGAGCTGATACTATACAACGGGCGTCCGGAATCGGATAAGCTTGCAGGAAGAGAAGAGAAGGAGATTCGTGTCTATGATCTTCTGGATTCTCTTGGAATTGAATATAAGAGAACGGATCATGGTCATGCGGACACGATGGAGGCCTGCCACGACATTGATGCAGTGCTGGACTGCCTGATCTGCAAGAATCTGTTCCTCTGCAATCGGCAGAAGACGAAATTCTATCTGCTGATGATGCCGGGGGATAAGCCTTTTAAGACAAAGGAACTGTCCGCACAGATTCAGTCTGCGCGCCTGTCCTTTGCCTCACCGGAGAAAATGGAAGAATACCTGGATATCAAGCCGGGATCTGTCAGCATCATGGGACTGATGAACGATCATGCGAATCAGGTGCAGCTCCTGGTGGATGAGGAGGTAAGAGATGGGGAGTATCTGGGCTGTCATCCCTGTGTCAATACCTCCAGCCTGAAGATGAAGGTATCGGATGTCTTTGAGAAATTTTTGCCGGCGGTTCATCACGAACCGATTTTTGTAAAGCTGACAGGAGAGGAATGATGAGCAGTATTAAAGAGGCAGCAAGGCAGATGAAACGCACTGCTCCGGAGATGGCATCGGCATCTCTGAATAAGAGGAATCAGGCTCTTTGGAACATTGCAGAGGCTCTGGAGGCAGAAAAACAGGAGATTTTCGCTGCAAATCGGGAAGATCTGGAGGCGGCGAAAAGGGAAAATCTGGCAGAGGCGGTGCAGAAACGCCTGAAATATGATGAAGCGAAAATGAGAGACAGCATTGCAGGGCTGCGCCAGCTGGAAGGACTTGCAGATCCGGTGGGGCGGCAGCTGATGGCAAGACAGCTGGACGAGGGGCTGGATCTGTATCGCGTCAGCGTTCCCATCGGAGTGATCGGAGTGATCTTTGAGGCACGGCCGGACGCCATGGTGCAGGTGGCCTCTCTGTGCATCAAAAGCGGGAACTGTGCAGTTTTAAAGGGCGGAAAGGAGACGGCGAGAACCAATCGGGTGCTGTTTTCTCTTATTAAAAATGCTGTTCTGAAGGCAGGGCTTCCGGAAGGCTGCCTGTTTCAGGCAGAAGGACACAGTGAAATTGATGAGCTGCTGTCATGTGATGAGGAGGTGGATCTTCTGATCCCGCGGGGCTCCAATCGGTTCGTGCGGTACATCATGGAGCATACCCGAATTCCGGTCATGGGACATTCGAGCGGGATCTGTCATATTTATGTGGATGAAAAGGTCGACCAGGAGCAGGCAATTCCGATTATCGTAGATGCAAAGACACAATATCCGGCGGCCTGCAATGCAGTGGAGACACTGCTTGTTCACCGGGGAATTGCAGAGGAATTCCTTCCCAGGGCAGCAGAAGCGCTTGCAAAGGCAGGGGTTCGGCTGCGGGGAACGAAAGAGGCGGCCGATCTTCTGGAGTGTCTTGGAAAGGGTGCTGCGGCATCAAAGCAGGGAGATCTCTGCGATTTGGCAAAAGAGAGGACAGAAGCCGGTGTCTGCGGCGAAGGACGAGCAGCTGCCCGTATTGCGGCAGATGACGTGATGCAGGAGACCGATTTTGGCACGGAGTACGGGGATCTGACGCTTTCTGTTAAGC
>CAVAJA010000029.1:0-10126 GCA_963588615.1 Lachnospiraceae bacterium
CTGGGAGATCATGATGATCCTGTCTATCGCTTTCTTGATAAAAAGCGGTCGGAAGTGCAGCTTCTGCAGCGAAAACGCCCTCTCGCTCGGAAGGATTTCCTCCCGCTGCATGTTGGCATCCACCATGGCAATCGTGGCCTCGTCATTCGTCTTCGGCTTGATGATCGCAGGCAAGGTGGAAAATCCCGCCAGCTTTGCCGCATACATTCTCCGGTGACCGGAAATCATTTCATAGGTTCCTTCATCGTCCGGACGAACCAGTACCGGCACCAGAACACCATTGCCCTTTATGCTCTGCACTAGATCCGACATCTTTTCATCGTCAATCACTTTGAAGGGATGATTTTCAAAAGGAAAGATCTGATCTATGTGGATCTTCGTGGTTGCATCCTTCGTAACCGGTGCTCCCAACAATTCCTCCACTGTTTCAAAATGTATTTTTTCTCTCTTAACAGCCATGGCGCAATACCTCCTGGTTGTTTTGTGATACCTGCAAATGCAAAAAAAGGAGCCGCTCCTCTTAAAATTTCTTTTAAGAAAAGCGACTCCTTTAGGAGTTGTCTTGCGACTATTATGATTTCTGCAACTATCTGACACGAAGTGTCACAAAGTGAGGTTCGAGGGGATTTTGTTGTCAAAATGTTACATTTTGACCCTTTTAGCACCCATTCCAGCTCATTTTTGTTATATAAATTCGTGTATTTTCGTCTGTAACTTTTTACAACAAACGGAAAATGATAGCCCTAAAAGCCACGGTTTTACGCGTTTTTCAGCCTCTTGCATAGCTCGAGAGTCTTATTCAGCAGCTACATCCACGACTCATGTCCTTGTGAGTTTTACTTGTCCAAGGACTTCATCGTCGGGAACAGCAATACATCCCGAATTGCTGCAGAATCGGTCAGCAGCATCACCAGCCGATCAATGCCGTAGCCGATACCGCCGGTGGGCGGCATGCCGATCTCCATGGCATGCAGGAAGTCCTCGTCGGTGTGGTTGGCCTCTTCATCACCGGCATCTGCCAATGCATCCTGTGCAGCAAAACGCTCTCTCTGGTCGATGGGATCATTCAGCTCGGAGTAAGCATTGCACATCTCCCAGCCATTGATGTACAGCTCAAAGCGCTCGACCTTGGATGGATCGGAGGGCTTTTTCTTGGTCAGCGGGCTGATCTCGATCGGGTGATCCATAATGAACGTCGGCTGGATCATCTTGTCTTCGCAGTACTCCTCAAAGAACAGGTTCACGATGTCGCCCTTCTTGTGGCGATCCTCGTATTCAATGTGGCGCTCGTCAGCAAGCTTCTTTGCATCTTCTTCCGTTTCGATCTGATCGAAATCGATGCCGGTCTCTTCCTTGATGGCCTCAACCATGGTCAGTCTGCGGAACGGCTTGCCAAGATCAATTTCCTTTCCTCCATAGGTAATGGTGGTGGAACCGCAAACCTTCTCTGCCAGATCACGGAACATAGATTCCGTCAGCTCCATCATACCGTTGTAATCCGTATAAGCCTGATACAGCTCCATCAGCGTGAATTCCGGATTGTGTCGGGTATCAACGCCCTCGTTGCGGAATACACGGCCAATCTCATACACGCGCTCCAGACCGCCGACAATCAATCTCTTCAGATAAAGTTCCAGAGAAATGCGAAGCTTTACATCCTCATCCAGTGCATTGTAATGCGTTTCGAAGGGTCTTGCAGCTGCACCGCCGGCATTGGACACCAGCATGGGGGTCTCAACCTCCATGAAGTCTCTCTCTGCCAGAAAACGGCGGATCTCACTGATAATCGCGCTGCGCTTTTTGAAGGTCTCACGAACCTCCTCATTGACGATCAGATCAACATAACGCTGACGATATCTGGTATCCGTGTCCTGCAGACCATGATATTTTTCCGGGAGAGGCTCCAGAGACTTGGACAGCATAACCAGTTCCTTCGCATGAACGGAAATCTCACCGGTCTTCGTGCGGAAAGGGAACCCCTTTACACCGATGATATCGCCGATGTCCATGTGCTTAAAATCTGCGTAAGCTTCATCGCCAAGATCATTGCGCGAAACGTAAATCTGGATTCTCCCATCACGATCCTGCAGATTCGCAAAGGAAGCCTTTCCCATAACACGCTTGAACAGCATGCGGCCTGCAATCGAAACCTCAACGGGATCCTTCACATACTTGCCTTCTTCATCCAGTTCACCCGCCAGCTCATCAAAATGATCCACAATCTGCTGAGTATGGTAGGCCTGATCAAATTTTGTGATCACAAAGGGATCCTTGCCTGCTGCCTGCAGCTCGGAAAGCTTCTCCCTTCTGACCTTCTTCAGCTGATTGATGTCCTGCTGCCGAGCGTTCTGTCCGTTCTGATTCTTCTTATTGCTCTGATTCTCTGCCATATCGGTATCCATTCTGTTCAATTAGTATGCAGGTTATTCGAGAAGAAATCCGCGAATGCGGTTTCTCCGATGAGCCGGGTGAACCGTCTGCTCTGCTGATGGTTCACTCGAAGATAGGAGAAATGCAGAAGAAAAATTGCGGATGCAATTTCTCTTCTGCACGGAGTAATCGCCGACACAGTCGGCAATTACTCCAAACAAGGAGAAAATGTCATCAGACATTTTCGAGTTGTGCCATCAGGCATTTTCGAGTACCCTATTCTGCCCGCTCGATGCTCAGCACCTTAAATGCCATCTCTCCTGCCATGGATTCAGCCTTCACCACATCTCCGACCTTTGCTCCCATAAGTGCCTTTCCTACCGGAGACTCATTCGAGATCTTATTCTCCAAGCTGTTTGCCTCTGTGGAGCCAACGATGCTGTAAGTAACATCCTCATCAAATTCCATATCATGAACTGTCACCTTGCAGCCAACGCTGATGCGATCCAGAACGATATCTTCATCTGTGATAACCTCGACGTTCTTCAGGATTTTCTCCAGTTCCTCGATACGGGCCTCAATGTCACGCTGTTCGTCTTTGGCTGCATCGTACTCCGCGTTCTCGGACAGATCCCCCTGCTCCATTGCCTCTTTAATCTTCTGAGCCACTTCCTTGCGCTTTACAACCTTCAGATTATGCAGCTCATCCTCATATTTCTTAAGTCCTGCGTAGGTTAAAATGTTCTTCTTCTCTTCCATTTTTACCTTTCCTTCTGCCGCGGCCCTCACGCGGCACCATCCTGCGCGTTTCCTGCACAAATCAATCACCGATACCGGTCTTCCCGTGCCTGTATCATGACTGCAGCAGTCACTCTTTACAACAACAAAAACCGAGTAGACACCTATCCTGCACGCCGATCACAAAAACATGTCAGAACTGACTTATCTTATGACCAACGTCCAATACCGTCTACCCGCTGTATCACACACATCGGACTGCATTATATCGATATTCATGGGCACTGTCAAACGTATCCGTGCTCTCTTATCACCGTCCTGCAGATCTCATTGCAATAACATCAGAATTCATGATCCTGATTGTCCTTTTCTTTTTCCAGCATCTCGCGAATGCGCTGCCGGTTGTACCTCTGCAATACCACAAATGTCATGTCCACCAGCGCCGCAGCTGCAGAAGTTATAATAAACACAGGAAAGCAGCCAAACCAAAGCCCCGCTGTAATTGGCAGAAAACTCAACACTGCAATGCTTTCATGTACCTGTTCTGCCTGACACATGGACTGAATGATTTCCTCCCAGGTATGCCTTTTCGGATCAAACAGTGAATCGTCATACGTCGGCATTTTGCCCTTCCATTTTTTTACCTTCAGCCATTCATACAACATCATTTCCTGCCGACTGGTCTGATACCTTCTTTTCTTGTAATCTGCCTGATTGCGCATGATCAGGTTATATCCTGCTCCTACCAGAAGCCTCATAACCAGATGATACGCAGCCGTCCCGAAGGTAATGACAAAAGGAAGCAATATTTTAGTGAATGTGAGACGATACCACACAGATAAAATGACTGAAATCAGAAGACATATCACAGCGCTTTTCCTGAACTTCCCCATATCGGATTCACCTCGCTCTCATTCAGCCCCGAGTCTTCTCCACTGCAGACGACCATCGGTCATGACCATAACAGAAACATCTCCCTTCCGGTTGTCAGCAATTTTCAATTGCCTCGATGATGTCTGGACTTTCCCGCATGGATTTTTTACAGCATCTCCGCTACAATCAAGAATCATACCGGAACAATGGGAAGTGCAATGAAATGAGGCGTTGTCTTGTATTATAAATTGCTGAACCTTAAAAAACACACGTATGATCCATCAAAGATCGACTGGGAACACCTGTTGTTTGACCGGCATGCGATCTGGGCACTTCTGATCCCCCTGATGATCGAGAATCTTCTGACCAGTTTTATGGGAATGGCCGATTCTGTGATGGTCTCGCGGGTCGGCAGTGCGGCCATCTCGGCCGTGTCACTGACCGATTCCATCAACAATCTTGTCATTCAGCTCTTCTCTGCAATGGCGACCGGCGGCACGATTCTCTGCTCCCAGTACATCGGAAGCGGGGATCACAGGAAAGCCAATGAAGCCGCTCGGCAGGTGATGCTGTCGGTTTCTGTGATCGCACTTGTGCTCATGATAATTGCAGAAATGCTGAATGGACAAATCCTGCATCTGGTATTCGGTCAGGTAGAGCCGGATGTGCTGTCTGCTGCAGTGATCTATTTTCGCTTCACTGCGGCTTCTTTTCCTTTTCTCGGGCTCTATCAGATCGGTGCGGCATTCTATCGGGCAGGCGGAGACAGCCGCTTTCCAATGAAGATTTCGGTCATCTCCAATGTCATGAATATCATTGGAAATACCGTCTTTATTTTCGGATTTGACCTCGGGGTTGCCGGCGCGGCGCTTTCCACACTGATCAGCCGTATGTTCTGTGCACTCGTTGTTATTTATTTTCTTCGGAAACCGAATCAGGCCATCGTGGTTCAGAATTATCTGATACGGCCGGACTTTGAAATGATTGCCCGGGTTCTTTCGATCGGCATTCCCTCCGGCATCGAAAACAGCATGTTCCAATTCGGAAAGCTGGCGATCCAGTCCTCTGTTTCTACGCTCGGCACAACTGCGATAGCGGCACAGGCGATGACCATCATCTTTGAGAACATCAATGGCATCGGCGGCATTGCGATCGGGAATGGTCTGATGACGATCGTGGGGCAAACTCTGGGTGCGGGGCGGCGTGAGGAGGCCCGGTACTACATTGTGCACCTAATGGATATTTCCTCCCGCGTGATCAATGTGTCCTGCATTGCCATGTTCCTGCTCTGCAGGCCGGTGATGTGGCTTGCCGGCATGGAGACCGGTGCATCTGCCATCTGCCTGCGGATGATGCTCTTTATTACAATTGCCAAAATGCTGCTCTGGGTCCCGAGTTTTATCCCGGCTTACGGCCTGAAGGCGGCCGGCGATGTGCGCTTTACCATGATCGTTTCAACGCTTTCCATGTGGCTCACGCGGGTAGCGCTCGTTACCTATCTGATTCGTGCATGCGGCTTCGGACCGATCGCAGTCTGGATCGGCATGGCAACAGACTGGACGGTACGCGGGATCTTCTATCTGTATCGCTTTATCAGAGGGAAATGGCTCAAACTCCATCTGATTTAATGGCTTCCTCATCCTCTGTCTTGCTGCAGGCTCTGAACAGTTTTTCGATTCAATCACCCATTTTCTGCAAAATAATGCTCCATCGCATACTCGAAATGCTGATTGAATGTCTTTGCTGCCTGTTTGCTGATCTCCAGCTGTGGCTTCAGCATATCAAATGCGTGCATATTGCTGCTATAAACGTCCATTGCTGCCTCCACCCCCGCCTTTTTCAGATTTTCAATATAAGTACAGGTTTCCGCATAAAATGGCTCTCCATCTCCCACAAAGCTATACGCCGGCGGCAGATTCAAGTAATCCGTTTGTCTTGCCGGAGCAGCATAGGGCGATACTTTTTTTCCGACATCTCCTCGCAGATATAACTTCCATGCAATGTGGTTTTTCCTTGTATTCCAGACTTTCCCATGATTGTTTGCAGACGTTTCTGTGTCGTAATTATCCAGCATTGGATACAGCGGCATCTGATAGGCAATATTTACTTCCCGTCGATCTCTTGCCATCATACACACAGCAGCGCACAAGCCGCCCCCGGCACTCTCCCCGCCAACCATGATCTGACTCTTTCTGATTCCCAGCTTTTCTGCATGTTTGTTAATATACAGCAAGGCATCATAGCAATCTTCTGCGGCTGCCGGATAAGGTTTTACGAAGGAAAGTCTGTAGCCAGGCGAAATAACGATCGCGCCGTAATTTTTCACCAGATCAATTGCCCGCGACATATGCACCATTTCTTTCATTCCCGTCATGTAACCACCGCCATGAATCCACAGTATTCCCGGAGCATTTTTATGCAGATTCCTCTGTGAATCTTGTAAGGGACTTTTCCCCGGATCTCCCTGCAGATTCTTTTGCAGAACAACAAGGGACGGCATCGTTCTGCCGTCCCTGCAGGGAATTTTGATTCGAATACATTGCACTTCTCGATCAGGAAATAAATGATTCCATTGCATACCTGCATTTCCAATCTCTTATGGCTTTTCTATTGCCCCGACTACCTCACGCCAATTTGAAGCATCTCCATTCGGAAACAGCTTATTAACAGACCAGACATTGAGCATTTCCTTCGAATAAGGGTGCTTATGCATATATGGTACATATCCATTCATCGCCAGTTCTGTTTTTCCCAGATCAGTCAGCTCATATTTAAGCACATAATCGGGAATTTCTAAGGAATCTTCCGGAATTTCAGCAAGAACTCTTGCAAGCAGTTCAGCTTTTTTCCCAGCAGCAGACAAACCTGCAGAGTTCAGAATCTTTTTCAGTTCATCAACCTTGAGTCTGCTGATACAGTTTGCTTTTGATGCCCATCGAATAAAGCCCCGCTCCTCCAGGGATTGCAATGCGTGTCCAACATCTCTGATGCCGTATTGAAACCACCAGAATCCAGGATAGCCATTTTGAGGCTTCGGGTATTTTCCAAAATCACAGTATGCAACTGCACTGCCATCAGCATAAGAATCCGAAGAATTTCTTATCATTGATGTCTTTTGGGGGGCAGTTTGGTGTTTCACTCCGTTGCTCTGTTGCTGTTTCCGTTTGGTCTCCTTGGGTTTCAGAAAACCAAATAACCACCTGGATCATTCCTTCTTCCGGTTATGTATTATTGTCCTGACCAGCTCCCTGCATATAGAAAGTGGATGTCCCGGGAATTTATCATCGAACTGTTCCTGCTCAGATAAATTCATGAGTGCACCCTGCATGTATAAGGGATCATACGGATCCTTTGCCCATCCGGCAGAGACTCGACCTGCTGGTAATATGAAGGAAGATTTAACGACATTTCATTGATAATGACATTTTTCGTTTCCATAATTGTTCCTCCAGCTGCCACCGGCACATTTGGATTAGGTACCTGCAATGTCCAAAACCTTCTGTCTCTTCTCTTAACGAACATAATATACATAATTCTCTTTTCTTGGTGCTGCCGCTTTTGCCGGCTCCTTTCGGTAGCCAAGGGCGCAGTGGCCAATTCCTTCATAGTCCCCTTCGATCCCCAGTTCCTTTAAAAACTTCTGACCAAATTCCGATTCAAATTCTTCCTTGGCGCGATGAATCCAAATGCTGCCAAGGCCAAGGCTCTCCGCTGCGGTCATCAGATTTCCCATGACAAGTGAGCCATCATATTGATACGTGGGCACCGCTTTATTCGCCAGCACAACCAGGATAACCGGAGCTCCGTAGAAGGGATCTGTGTCCGTTCCCATAATCGCTGCATTTGCTTTTGAAAATTCCTTTACCTTATCCGGATTCGTTACGGCAATGATAATAGCGCTCTGCTTGCCCATTCCGGACGCCGCATAGGTTCCGGCCTTAATTACTTCCTGCAGTTCCTCCTCTGTAATCATATCAGGTTTAAAACTGCGGCAGCTTCTTCTGGTTTCCAGTACATTCAATGTTTCGTTCATATACTATGATCTCCTTCACAAATTCACACATTTTTCCCATTCAGGATTTCCTCGATCTGATGCAGGTCATCTATTTCATAATCAATCTGTACATCCGCTTTATGCGATACATGTGCCGGATTGTACCAGCACGTCAGAATTCCCACATTGTTGCCGCCGAGAATGTCGCTTGTAAGCGAGTCCCCGACGATCAGTACCTCGGATTTATCGATCGGCCCGATCTGTTCAAACACCGGCCGGAAGAACTCCGGGCTCGGCTTCTCCGCCCCCACCTGTTCCGAGAGAAAAATTCCATCCATCAACTCGCCGAGGCCGGAATTACGCAGCTTCTTCATCTGTGCGATAACTGTCCCGTTGGACACCGCATACTGCCGCACCCTGCTGCGCAAACTCTTCACAATTTCATAGCTGTCGTCGTGAAAGACGATCGTGTCCCCGAGACGCACCTGATACCGGTCATTGAATTCCGGTGCGACAGAGACATCCACGCCAACCTCCGCAAAAAAATCATGAAACCTTCCAACCAAAATCTCCGGCTTGGTCATTTCCTTCCGTTCCAGCCGTTCCCAGTAAGCCTTATTGATGGCAGAGTAACGCTCCACCATTTCATCTGTGCATTCTCCCAGCCCGAATTCCCGGAACAACGCCTGAACCGCCGCCTTCTCCGCTGCAAGGAAATCCAGCAGCGTTCCATCCACGTCCCATAAAATCGTTTGAATCATAGTTTCTCCGTATTCATTTTCTATACATTCGCTGTATGTTTTGCCCCGGTCGCTCAGCCGATCAGAATTGTGTATTTCTTCCGGAAGGTCTCTCCGTGCCGCTGCATTCACATTCGGCTTCTCCGACAACTCACCCGCAAAGCCAATGTTGTCACAGCGTCCCATCCAGGGCTCCAGGCACACAAAGGGGGCATCCTTCACAGACCAGATGCCGAAATTCGGGAAGCCTTCGCAGTGAATGCCCACATAGGGCGTTCCGTCCTTTCTGCAGAGCCAGGCTTCTTCAATCTGCCCATCGTCAAAGATCAGGGCATCCTTCTCAAACATCTTCTCTGTCACAGGGCAGCATCCATTCTGCAGCGGGAGCTCGTACTGCGTATCTGCATCCACGGCCTCCTCCTGCGGATCGATCAGGCAGTAATGCAGGCTTTTCTGACCCGGAAAGCGCAGAATATAATCTTCCTTTCTCTCCTCTGCTCCTCCGAAGCGGAAGGCCGGGTGTCCTCCGATGGTAAAATAAATCGTCTCATCGGACGGATTAGACACCTCCCAGGTCACCAGAATTCCTTCTGCTGTGAGCTCATAACGGATGGTCAGCTCGAAGTCAAAAGGATATCTCTCCCTCGTTTTCTCCGTGGATTTCAGGACAAAGCTCGCCTTCGTCTCCTCCGCTTCCGTGCAGCAAAACTCGCTGTCTCTGGCAAAGCCATGCTGTGAGGTCGTATATTGGACTCCGTTAATCCGCATGGTGTCACGATATGTTTTTCCGACGTTCGGAAAGAGCACAGGTGCGTGGCGCTTCCAGAATCTGCCGTCCGCCTCCCACAGGAGTTCCTCCTGCGTCTTCTTGTTGTAAATTCTCGTCAGTTCTGCTCCATGATCTGCAATTTCCACACGAAGTGTCTCATTCTCCAGCTTCATTGATCATCCCCTCCTCACAGAATTCTATGTTTTTCCTCACAATATTTTCACAAATTCCCGCTATGGTTATAGCAATCATCTCATAATGAAAGGAGTTTTCCCATATGAAAAATAAAAAACTGGCATCTATTCTGTGCCTTGCACTCACCGCTTCTGTCCTGATGAGCGGCTGCTCCAGCACCTCCTCCGGCACTTCCTCTTCTTCTGAGAGTGCTTCCGTGCAGGATGATGCAGCATCCGAAGAGGAGGAAGAGGAATCCGATGCTGTCACTGCACAGATCACCTCCATTGACGGATCTACCATCACAGCGACAGTCGGCACGCTTACGACCGCAGAGCCTGGTGACAGTGAGGTACCGGAGAAACCGGAAGGTACGGACTCCTCATCTGACGATTCCGCATCCACAGAATCTGCTCCGGAAAAACCTGCAGATGATGGCTCCTCTGCATCCGACAGCAACGCTTCCAC
>CAVAJA010000030.1:0-2282 GCA_963588615.1 Lachnospiraceae bacterium
TTTCTATGCAGGAGAAGGTCGGTATAAGGTGCGTTTCCTGCCGGAAACGGCCTCGGATTACACGTGGACCGTCACCGGCTTGGTGCAGGGGCAGGGAAGCTTTACGGCAGAGCCGTGTGAAGAGAAGGGGAGCGCCGATCACGGACACGGAATTGTGCGGGCGGACGGCACGCATTTTCGCTATGCGGACGGCAACTGGTTTTATCCGTTCGGCACGACCGTTTATGCGCTGGCCCATCAGGAGGATGCGCTTTTAGACGAAACGGTGGAAACGCTGGCACACTCTCCTTTCAACAAGGTGCGCATGTGTGTCTTCCCCAAGCACTATCATTACAACCACAACGAGCCCCGTTTCTATCCCTTTGCCAAAAGGGAGGACGGAAGCTGGGATCCGGCACATCCGTGCTTTGCATTCTGGGATGACTTTGAGAAAACGATGAAGCGGCTGATGGATCTGGATATTCAGGTTGACCTGATTCTGTTCCATCCCTATGATCGCTGGGGATTTTCGTCCATGACGCAGGCAGACAACCTGATTTATCTGGATTATCTGCTGCGCCGCTTTGCGGCGTACAGCGGGGTGTGGTGGAGTCTGGCCAATGAGTACGATCTGTGCCGCGGCAAGAGCAGGCAGGATTGGTATGAGATTGAGGAATTCGTGGCAGACAACGATCCGTTCCATCATCTGGAGTCGAATCACAACTGCCTCGGATACTGGGATGCCGAAAGGCCGAATGTGACACATGAGTCTCTGCAGATTAAGACGCTGGCTTTTCTGGACCGTGAAATGAAAAAGAACGGGAAGCCGATTTGCGTGGACGAGTGCAGATACGAGGGAAATATTGAGGAGAGCTGGGGAAATCTCTCCGGAAAGGCCATGACGCAGCGCTTCTGGGAGGCACTGACGCAGGGTGCATACTGCACGCACGGAGAGACGTTCCTGGACCGGAGTGTCGCCAATCCGGATGATGCCGTCCTGTGGTGGTCAAAGGGCGGGAAGCTGAAAGGAGAAAGCCCTGCGAGAATTCAGTTTCTGAAGGATCTGGCGGAGTCCTTCCCGGGGCCCGTGAGCCACAGTACACTCGGCGGCATCGCCGGCTTGGATGAACTGATGGATATGTCGGAGGAAGCGTTTAAAAAGTACATGGAAGAGGTACCGGCACAATTCCGCTGTTTCTCTGAGAGCATGCGCCGCCTGGATCCGCTGCAGAGGGAAAGAAAGGATGCGGGGGAGCATCACTATACCGGACAGGTGGGGGAGGATGTGCTGCTGTATTACTTTGATACCCAGTGCCTGGCGCGTGCCTCCATCACCCTTCCGGAGAATCAGAGGTATCGGGTTGAAATCATTGACACCTGGAATATGACCAGAGAAACGGTGGTGGAGAATGTCAGCGGCAATATTCTGGTGACGATGCCCGGCCGTGAGTACATGGCAGTTCTGGCAACGAAGATGCCGGAAGAGGTTCGAATGATCGGCTAAAACATCAAGCTAAATTTAATTGACGATCTGCTTAACTGATGCTAATTTGTAAGTATCCGGCGTCTGCTGGTTTTAACCATGAATTCATCCGCTTGGGGACGGGTTCTGCTGAAATCAGAAGGTGCCGGGAAGACATCATTTTTTCATTGCAGGGAGGGCGGAGCATGTCAATTCAATACAATGATAAGAACAAAGTGTTCAAGCTGGACACGCAGAGTACATCCTATATGATCGGCCTCACTCCGGAAGGATATGCAGGCCATATCTATTATGGTGAGAAGCTGCTCTCAGATGATGGATATTATCTGATGAGAACAGGTGAGCCGCCTTATACACCGAGCGTCAATGAAAGAGAAAAGGGATCGTTTCTGGACTTTTTTCCGATGGAATACCCGGCGGGGGGATTGGGAGATTACAGAGAGAGCTGCATCAATATCCGGAACGAGGACGGCTCTATGGGAGCGGAGTTCCTGTATGAGTCGCATTGGATTACAAAGGGAAAACCGGCGCTGGAGGGGCTTCCGGCGTCCTTTGGAAAAGAAGATGAGGTGGAAACCCTTGCACTGGTGTGCAGGGACCGCATTCTTGGTGTGAGGATTACGCTTCTGTACTCGGTATTCGAAAAGGAGGACGTGATCACCAGAAGCGTCAAGGTTGAGAACTGCGCAGACCAGCATCTGAAGCTGGAGAAGGTCTACAGCGCCTGTTTGGATCTGGACAACGAGGGATTTGAACTGCTGACGCTGCACGGCTCCTGGGCAAGGGAGCGCCAGATTCAGAGAAGAGAGCTGGCCTACGG
>CAVAJA010000031.1:0-6935 GCA_963588615.1 Lachnospiraceae bacterium
GTTCACATCAGAAAATATTCCGGCTCCGCATCTTCTCAAGGCAGAGCTGGACAAATATGTCATTGGGCAGGAAAGAGCGAAGAAAGCCATCTCCGTGGCAGCGTACAATCACTATAAACGTGTCAGAACCGGTACGATGGATGACATCGAGATTGAGAAATCCAATATTCTTCTCATTGGCCCGACAGGTGCTGGTAAGACGTATTTGGTTCGAACACTGGCAAGACTGCTGGATGTGCCGCTTGCAATTACAGATGCCACCAGCCTGACAGAGGCCGGATATATCGGAGATGATGTGGAGAGCTGCATTTCGAAGCTTTTATCAGAGTCTGATAACGATGTGGATCGGGCACAGCGCGGAATTGTTTTTATCGATGAGATTGATAAACTGGCCAAGAAGCAGAATCTCAACTCCAGAGATGTGTCGGGAGAGGCCGTGCAGCAGGGACTTCTCAAGCTCCTGGAAGGAAGTGAAGTAGAGGTGCCGGTCGGAGCAGGCTCCAAAAATGCGATGGTTCCCACCGTGACGGTTGATACCAGCAATATCCTGTTTATCTGCGGGGGTGCATTTCCTGCATTGGAAAGTATTATTGAAGAGCGGCTTCACAGACAGTCTTCCATGGGCTTTTCAGCAAGGCTGCGGGATCAGTCGGAAAAATCGGAAAATGTACTGGTGAAGGTGACAAATGATGATCTCCGTACATTTGGAATGATTCCGGAGTTTATCGGACGCCTCCCGATTGTGTGTACGCTGCAGGATCTGGATGAGGAGATGTTGGTGAAGATTCTGAAGGAGCCGAGGAATGCGATCATCAAACAATATCAGAAGCTGCTGGCATTGGATGACGTTCAGCTTGATTTTGAGGATGAGGCCTTGCATGCCATTGCCAGAAAAGCAATGGAGAAGGATACCGGTGCCAGAGCTCTTCGATCGGTCATAGAAGAATTTATGATGGATATCATGTATGAAATTCCGAAGGATAAGAACATCGGACATGTCACCATCACAGAAGCCTATGTCAACGGGCACGGAGGACCAAAGGTGGAGATTCGTCAGGATCTGGAAGTTCCGGTGCCGGCTTTGGAAGACAAGACGATGGGCTCCGCAGATGACGCAGCGGAATGAAATGCATCGCGTGAAATTAAAGAAGGAGAGCGGCAGGAATGATTCCTGCCGCTCTCCTTGTGTCATAAGCATTGAATCTGCCAAATCTGATACAAGGCTTGCTGCCGTGAAATTTTGAGAGGTTTACGCGGTAATTGTTGTGCCTGCCTTGCCTGCGACGGCTGCAGTGGCATTCTCAGCGGTAGTGATGATGACTCGGCCGGAAGGATTTACCGTCAGGTATGCAATGGCAGCCTGAATCTTGGGAAGCATATCACTTACACCGAACTGACCATCTGCAATATACTGCTCCGCTTCACGCACATTCATCGCTTCGACAGCAGTTTGATTGGGAGCACCAAAGTTCAGGAACACATTCGGAACGCTGGTTAGGATCAGCAGAACGTCAGCACGAAGATCACTTGCAAGTTTTCCGGCGATATCATCCTTCTCAATGACAGCAGAGGCACCCTGAAGTGCAGTCTCCTGCATGATGACGGGAATTCCGCCTCCGCCGCAGCAGATGACAGTCTGTCCATTGTCTGCGAGCAGCCGGATGGAATCCAGTTCCAGAATTTCCAGAGGCTTCGGTGTAGCCACAATTCGAAGGTATCCCTTCCCCTCTTCTTCTACAACGTGATTGCCCTTTTTGAGTTCATTGTCGGCATCGTCACGGGACATATAACGTCCGATTTTTTTTGTCGGTGCATAGAAGGCCTCGTCATAGGGATCTACACTGACCTGTGTCAGTATGGTAGATACAGGAGTGGAATTCCCTCTGGAGAGGAGCTCCGCCTTCAGCGCATTCTGAATATCATAGCCTGCATAGCCCTGACTCATGGCGCTGCATACGCACATGGGAGCAGGAGAATAATCAATATAGATGCGATGAAGCTCTGTCATCGCTTTATGAATCATGGAGACCTGCGGACCATTGCTGTGGGTGATGGTAAGCTGACAACCGGCCTCCATCAGGTCAGCAAGATATTTAGCTGTGTGGTGAACTGCGTCCCATTGCTGTGTGGTTGTATAACCAAGAGCGTTGTGTCCAAGGGCGACCACAACTCGTTTTGTGTTTGAATTCTCCATAAAATTCTCCTTGTAAAAAAGATTTAAATGATTCAGAGCAGTGCAGATTTCATAAAAACTGCTGCTCTGAACAGTGTATCACAATTGGTATCTGTTTCGCACCTGCAGAATTGGAACATCTGTCAGGTTCCGGAATCTTGTTTGCTCATTCAACGGCACAGCCCTTCGAAACAGCAGTTGCAGTAGGAAGAAACAATTTTTAAAACCCCTTGACACGATATGAAAAGTAGGGTATTCTTCTATTCAAGTTAAGCCTACATGATTAGTAGGAAATAAAAGAGGAGACTTCTGCAGATCAACGCAGATGCAGTCAGGAGGACATGTTATGGGAAAAATCTATAAGAGTGCACTGGAACTTGTTGGACATACGCCGCTCTTGGAACTCTCTAACTTTGAGGCGAAGAAGGGCATTCAGGAGACAAAGCTGCTTGCAAAGCTGGAGTATTTCAATCCTGCCGGATCTGTCAAGGATCGAATTGCGGTCGGTATGATCGAAGATGCCGAAAAGAGCGGGAAACTGAAACCCGGCGGAACGATCATTGAGCCCACCAGCGGCAATACGGGAATTGGTCTTGCTGCCGCAGCAGCTGCAAAGGGTTACCACGCAATTCTGACACTTCCGGATACAATGAGTGTGGAACGTCGTACGATTCTGAAGGCCTATGGAGCAGAACTGGTGCTGACAGAGGGCGCGAAGGGAATGAAGGGGGCAATTGCCAAGGCCAATGAACTTCTTGAGACAATTCCCGGAGCTGTCATTTTAGGTCAGTTTGAAAATCCTGCGAATCCGAGGACGCACTATGAGACCACAGGACCTGAGATTTGGGAAGATACGGACGGAAAGGTGGATGCATTTGTAGCAGGCGTTGGTACCGGGGGAACGCTGAGCGGCGTCGGCAAATATCTGAAGGAACACAATCCGGATGTAAAGATCATTGCGGCAGAGCCGGATACATCGCCGGTTCTTTCCGGCGGGGCACCCGGTGCACATAAGATTCAGGGAATCGGTGCCGGGTTCGTTCCGGCAACATTGGATACCTCGATCTATGATGAGATTATACGCGTTCCGAATGAGGCTGCTTTTGAAATTGGCCGTGAGCTGGCGCATGCGGAAGGTTTCCTTACAGGAATCAGCTCCGGTGCAGCGGTGTGGGCTGCCCTTCAGCTGGCAGCAAGGGAAGAGTACAAGGGAAAGAATATCGTGATTCTTCTGCCGGATTCAGGAGATCGGTATCTTTCTACTGCGTTGTATAACACAGAAGCCTGAGTGTTTTGAAAAACGCAGTTCAGAAAACGGTAAGGAAATCGGATTCAATGGATTCAGAACAGCAATGCGGGGTGTTTCGGTGAGCCTCGATGGGAAGCCGCAGGAAGCGGCTTCCTTTTTGTTCTGCAGACTCTTTACATTTTGAGATCTTGTATTCCTGAAAAAATGTCATACAATGCGATGAGACAGCAATGGCATCGGAAGGGAGCGGCAGGGAAGATGAGAAAGGTACTGGAATCTGGGAAAGCAAGTGCAGTAATGGATATGACATCGGGGAATCCGATGGGACTCATTCTAAAATTTGCGCTTCCGATGTTCGGAGGAATGTTGTTCCAGCAGTTTTACAGCTTGATGGATACCTTGATTGTAGGACAATTCCTCGGAGTTGAGGCTCTGGCAGGGGTAGGGGATACCGGCTCTATCACGTTTATGGTCATCGGATTCTGTATGGGGGTCTGCAGCGGCTTTGCAATCCCAATCTCGCAGCGGTTTGGCGCGAAGGATTATAAGGATATGCGGCGATTTCTGGCACACGCGATATATGTCTGCGGCGTTCTCTCCGTGGTGATGACAATACTGTGTGTGTTTTTTTGCCGTCGGATGCTGGTGGCAATGAACACGCCGGAGGATATTCTGGAATATGCTTATGATTATCTGCTGATCATATTCATAGGGATTCCTACAAACCTTCTTTATAATTTGTTTTCCGGGGCGATCCGAGCACTCGGCGATTCAAAAGCACCGGTTCTGTTTCTGGTCGTTTCAGCGTTCTTAAACATCGTATTGGATCTGGTTCTGATTTTGGTGGTCCCTATGGGAGTTTCGGGAGCGGCGGTTGCAACTGTGATTTCACAGCTGGTCTCGGGACTTCTGGCATTGTTCTACATGATTGCAAAGGTGGAGATTCTCAGAATTCAAAAGGATGAGTGGGAATTCCGAGGTTACTACATCAGGATCCTGATCATGATGGGATTTCCTATGGGTCTGCAGTATTCCATTACTGCCATTGGTTCCATTGTACTGACCACCGCCGTAAACGGGCTTGGTTCTGCGTATGTTGCAGCTCAGACTGCGGCGGGAAGAGTGAGCAATTTCTTTGGAACTCCATTTGACGCTCTTGGATCCACGATGGCAACCTATGGAGGTCAGAATGTGGGAGCCAAAAAACTGGATCGACTGAATGCAGGATTAAAGAGTGCATCTGTTGTCGGAGTCATTTATTCCGTGTTGGCTTTTGCAATTATGATTTTGTTCGGAAGATCTCTGGCGGGACTGTTTGTGAGCGGAGCAGAGGAATTGGTTCTTGATGCGGCAGCAGAATGTCTGGTGGTGTTTACTGCATTCTACATTCCGCTGGCGTTCGTGAACATTATTCGCTTCCTGATACAGGGAATGGGATACTCCGGACTTGCTATCCTCGCCGGTGTGTTTGAAATGATAGGAAGGACGCTGGGGGCGGTGGTTTTGATTCCGATGATCGGTTATATGGGGGCTTGCTTTGCAAGCCCCATTGCATGGCTTTTGGCGGATGCGTTTCTGTTTCCGGCCTACTTCCATGTAAGAAGGAAAACATATCAGATTCTTCACATGCCGCTGGCAGGTGCGGAGGATTCGGAGTGAGTGCAGCTTTTCGGGGCACTTGCTTTGCCGAAAGCTGCGCAAAGCATCATTCTCCCATGATTCTGCGGTAGTAGGCTGCCAAGGTGGAACGGCGATATGCACCGACCCACAGACCTGCAGCACCGAAGGAGATCAATGTTAAAAGCCACAGGGGAAGAAAACTGAGCTCTAAGAACAGAAGCTCACGCTTATGTCCTTTCATAAGGCGCATGCTTTTTTGAAGAATTTCCCGTGCAGACAAATTCGGGTAGTCCAGAAGCAGGTACAGAGAAGGAAAAAACAGCAGCTTTATGTAAACTGACACGCAGATGCCAAGAGCCAGTAAAATAAGGCCGAGAGCCAGAAGTGCGCCACTGTAGACAAGATAAGAACAGACAGTGGCGGGAAGGAAAGCGGCAATCTGCAGGAGTCCCGGAACGAGTCTCAAAAACAGAATTTTGTCCTGGTTTTCGCGGAATCCGAGGAAGAAATCGGAAAGAACGGCCTTTTGCCCGAACTGAAGCTTGACGTAGATACAGATGAGGCCATACTCATAGATTCCCGTGAAAGCGCAGATAAAGAGCGAGAAGAGAAGGGAGAGAGCGGTCCCGGCGATCCCGCTTCCCGACGGCAGAGCATAATTGACAATGACGTTCAGTGCTGTGAAGAGAACGAGATAAAGAATGATGCTGCCCACAGCCAGAAAAAGGTGACCCAGGAGGGCATTTCGTCCCTCTGCTTTAAGTTCAGCCCGCAAGGTGTGGGGAGTTACGGGGGGGACGGAGGAATCGGTGTGAATCCACTCACCCTCAGATGCTTTTTTTTGCCTGGTATTGTTGTTCAATGTCATAGCAAACTCCTTAGATGTGCTGGTGATATTCTCCTAAAAGTGCAAAGGAATCAGCAGGGTAGAAAGGTGTGTCGGAATCGGGCTGATCTTGAATCGGCATAACGGTATCCGGGAGGCGCAGTCCGTATTGATCCATAATCTGCTGCAGCATGTCGTCCAGACTGTAGCCGTAAATTTGCTCGGACATGTGGTTGATGCTGGCTCTTGCAGAGGGATTTGTATAGAAAACGTAGAGACCGCAAATAGTGATCACCAGCATGGACAGATTCAAACAGATGGCAATGATGCCGGTGATGAATGCTCTCTTTGCTCCCTTTGTAAAGGAAGGCTGTTTTCCCTTCGAGAGAATGGCAAGAACAATAGCAATGGATCCAAGCGCCAAAGGCATGATAATAGGGAAAAATAACGTGCTGAAAATTGCTGCGATGCCGAAAATTGCGGCAGTTTTTCCGAGCTGTCTGCCCTGTTCGGGCTCCGGATGCCAGTTGGGGTCTTCTTCAAAAGTTCCGCGCTGCTGATTGCTGTCGGATGGGTTGGTTCTGTCGTTGTTCAGATTCTGCCAGTATGGATTTTGATGTGGATCCGTGTAATAGGTACTCATAGAATGGTGTAACACTCCTCCCTGACAGCCGTTTGATGCGAACTCATGTTTCGAAGAAGAAACCAGAGAAGATTCGGACACGGATGTCTACATGGAAATGGATTAATGCGGTGATCAATTTACAGTACAGAGACGAGTATAATCTTTTCTGCATGAGATGTCATGAGAATGTGGGGGGATTTCATGAAGATTTCATAGTATGCAGGAAGAAGAAAGACGAGGGCTTTTGCGAACGGAGCCGAGAGGTGTCCCCAAAGCGGACATCTCTGCGGCCCGTTGCAGGCGGGCGTGAAACGTAACTTGCCGGACAGTTTTGTCGTTTTGTGTAGTGTTCTTTGGTTGACACAGAAAGTGACAGGATATATGATCCTGCTTAGTAGAAAACTTAATATCTCTTATTTAGAGTGGTGGAGGTACATAGGAC
>CAVAJA010000032.1:0-5095 GCA_963588615.1 Lachnospiraceae bacterium
GTCCTGTACAGGGGGAATGATCTCGGATGCCGAGGGAGTTCTGACGCTGTCGTCGCCGCGCCCTCAGGTATGGAAAAAGTGCTTTACATTGCTGGAGAAAACATATAATATCGATGGCGAGTATGCGCAGGGACGCGATTTTTTGGAGACGGAGGATGCGCCAGCTGGCGGAGATAAGAAGATGAGCTTCTGCGGAGAATCGGCGGAACGGATGAGGGCTATGATGAATCCGCCCAGACGGTTTGAGCAGGATGAGAAGTGTGTGCGCAGCTATCTGGTGGGGGCGTTTCTTTGTGTCGGCGTCATTCATGACCCGGAAAGAGAGTATTCTCTTTCTTTTGAATCGAGGGATGACCGGCAGGCATTGGAGATCATCGGGCTTCTTTCCGGGCTCGGAATACAGCTGCGGCAGCAGGCCCACGGGAGAGGACACAGCGTCCTTACAAGAGATTCTGCGGTGATTGTGGATATCCTGAAGGTTCTGGGCGCCTATGTCAGCATGATGGAGATGGAAAATGCCAGAATTGTCAGGCAGGTTCGCGGCAGAGTCAACCGAAAGGTGAACTGCGAAACGGCCAATATCATGAAAACGGTTGCTGCTTCGCAGAAACAGCTGGAGGAGATTCAGCTGCTTCGTACCAGCAGTATCTGGGATACATTGCCGGAGTCACTGCAGCAGATGGCCCTGCTGCGGGAACAATATCCGGACAGCTCACTGCAGGAGCTGGGGGAACGGATGAATCCGCCGGTTGGGAAATCAGGAGTGAACCATCGGCTCAGGCGATTGTCTGTTTTGGCGAGAAGTCTGCAGGAACAGTGAGTACAGGCGCGGAGGCGAGGAGCTGCGGACTGTGCGGTGGTTTTCATGGAGGAACGAAAGCTATGATGAAAAAGTCGATGACAATTGCGTTGAAGGATGGACTGGATGCCAGGCCAATTGCAGAGCTGGTTCAGGTGGCGAGCAAGTATGACAGTCGTGTCTACATTGAGCTCGGAACCAAAAGAGTGAATGCGAAGAGCATCATGGGCATGATGTCGCTGGAACTGGACAACGGGGATGAGATGATGGTATCGGCAGACGGTACCGATGAAGAAGCGGCAATTCGTGATATCGAGGCTTTCATTACGGCAGCAAGGTGACGGGTTACGGAATAATGGCAAAGACGTCTTTGGGTATACAGACTCAAAGGCGTTTTCGATATTAAGGGAGGATTAGGATGAAAAACAAATTGGCGGCAGTGACATTGACGGTCTGCATGGCAGGGATGATGCTGGCAGGATGCGGTTCCACTGCAGAGACGGCATCCGAAGAGCAGACGGCAGAAGAGACTTCGGATGCTGCGGATGCATCTGCTTCAGAGGATTCCGAGGCGTCGGAGGGAGCTGTCTATAAAGTCGGCATTGTTCAGTACATGGATCATGCTTCTTTGAATCAGATCACGGAGAACGTGGAAAAGGAGCTGGATGCCAAGGGGGCAGAGCTGGGAGTCACCTTTGAGTACGCAGATTATTTTGTGAACGGTCAGGGAGATTCCACCATCATCAGCCAGGGCCTTGCCCAGTTGAAGGATGACGGCGTGGATGCCGTTGTCTGCGTAGCAACACCTACGGCCCTGACGGCGCAGTCCACCTTTGAGGGAACAGACACGCCGATCATTTTCTCCGCAGTGACAGATCCTGTGGGAGCAGGACTTGTGAGTTCGATGGATGAGCCGGGGGGGAATATTACCGGAACCAGTGATGCGCTGAACACAGAGGCGATGATGAATCTGATCTTTGCACAGGATCCGGATGCGGACTGCATCGGTCTTCTGTATTCCACCAGTGAGGATTCCTCCACACAGGCAATTGCAGACGCAAAGGCATTCCTGAATGAGAAGGGCGTCAGTTGCGTAGAGAAGACCGGGACCAACACCACAGAGATCAGTCAGGCAGTGGATGCTCTGCTGGCAGCAGGAGTGGATGCGGTTTTTACACCGACCGACAATACCGTAATGAGTGCAGAACTCTCGATCTATGACAAGCTGGCAGAGGCAGGGGTTCCGCATTATGCAGGTGCAGATTCCTTTGCATTGAACGGTGCCTTCCTGGGCTTCGGCATTAACTATGCGGATCTTGGCACGCAGACAGCCGACATTGTTGCCGACGTTCTGGCAGAGGGGATGGATACCGCTTCCTATCCGGTGGTGACTCTCGACAACGGAATTGCGACCGTCAATACGGAGACGACGGAACGGCTCGGTTATGACATGGATGCTGTGAAGACAGCCTTTGAGCCGTATTGCTCTGAAATCACAGAGACAACCACGGCTGAGAATTTTGCAGACTGAGGGAAAACAACCAGCGGTTGCTGCTCGAACGATCAGCGCGGCGTAATGTGCCCGCGCAGTGACGGGCGGCAGCCGATTTTTATGCTTTCGTCACCTGCATTTTAGCAGAGACATTCTGGAAAAGAGGTAATGTTTTGTCGTATGCAATCATTCAGACAGCAGTGGACAACGGCCTGATCTTCGGTCTTGTGGCGCTGTCTTTGTTCATCAGCTTTATCATTCTGGATATCTGTGATTTGTCCACAGATGGCTGCTATATGCTGGGGGCAGCAGTTGGTGTGATGGTGACCATAGCGGGCCATCCGATTCTGGCTCTTCCGGTCTCAATGCTGGCGGGAGCAGTCTCGGGCTATGTGACAGCTCTTCTGCAGACCTCTTTGGGCGTCCCCAGCATTCTGGCCGGAATCATTGTGAATACAGGACTGTATACGATCAACCTCATGGTGATGGGAATGAAGACCAGCCTGAATGTGGTCGGCACAGAGACGATCTTTGACCTGTTTAAATCACTGGGGACGGGGAGCTTCTGGACGACCTGGAGCCGTTCGGTTCTGCTGGTGCTGATCGCGGGGGCTGCCTGCATCCTGATTTTCTGGTTCCTCGGGACCAGGCTGGGTCTGTCCATTCGTGCAACCGGAGACAGTGTTGCCATGGTACGCGCGAGCTCCATCAATCCGCGTCTCACCATTACGGTCGGCCTGTGCATTTCCAATTCGCTGACAGGACTTGCGGGCTGCCTGATCGGTCAATACAACAAGAATGCGGAGATCAACATGGGAACCGGGATGGTGACCATTGCACTGGCTTCCCTGGTGATCGGTACAACGTTGTTCGGCCGCAGGAGAATGCTGGTGCGGATTCTGGGAGTTGTGGCAGGATCGATCATTTACCGCTTTATTGTGGCGCTGGCGCTGAGACTGAATGTTCCGACGCAGGCCTTTAAGCTGGTATCTGCAGTCATCGTGGCAGTTGCAATTGCAGCCCCGGCAGCGAGACAGCTGCTTCGGGAGAAAAAGAAGGAAAAGGACGCTGTTCGCGCGAGAAGATCAGCAAATGGCGGCAGAAAGGGAGAACAGCATGCTTAAACTGGAAGGAGTGTCCAAGACCTTTTTTGCCGGCACCGTCAACGAGAAAAAAGCCTTGGATCACATCAGTCTGACCCTGCAGGACGGAGATTTTGCAACGATTGTCGGCTCCAACGGAGCCGGAAAATCCACGCTGTTCAATGCGGTTGCCGGTTCCTTCATCACAGATGAGGGCTATATTGAACTGGATGGAACAGATATTACATTTATGAAGGAACATAAAAGGAGCCGCTTCATCGGACGTCTGTTTCAGGATCCCCTGATGGGAACGGCTCCCCACATGACGATTGAAGAGAATCTGTCGGTCGCCTATCTTCGGGCTTCGGATGAGAAGAAAACTGCCTGGGGAAAATTGTCACAGAGCTTTTCGCGCATCAGCCGCAGGGAACGCGAACTGTTTCGGGAACAGCTGGCACAGCTGAATATGGGACTGGAGGATCGAATGGGAAGCGCCGTGGGACTGCTTTCGGGCGGACAGCGGCAGGCACTGACGCTTCTGATGGCCACGGTGGTGACACCGAAGCTGCTGCTTCTGGATGAGCACACCGCAGCGTTGGATCCCGCCACAGCAGAAAAGGTTCTGACGCTGACGAAGGAGATTATTGCACAGCGCGGAATCACCTGCCTCATGGTGACGCACAACATGCACCAGGCGCTGGAACTGGGAAATCGGACCCTGATGATGGACAGCGGCCACATTGTGCTGGATGTACAGGGAAAGGAACGTGAGAGCATGACGGTAGAGGATCTGCTGCGGAAGTTTGCAGAAGGGGCCGGTCAGCAGCTGGACAACGACAGAATTCTGCTGTCGCGCTGAAGATATCCCCATAAAAGGGAGGATGCCGAGAATCCTTTCGGACCCTCGGCATATTATGAAAAAGTTATTGGTTGTGTTGGCTTGTCTTCTATGCTTGTTAGTATAGAGGGCAATCGTGTACGAAAAATGGTAACTTGTTGAAGTTACATTGAATAAAAGATGAACAAAATATGAATGGCGGCTGTTGGGGATTGAATACAGAAGAGGGATTGCATCAACTTATTTTCCTGCTGGATCCGGGGAAAAAACATCCATCTGCGGGAAAGAAAACGAAGCTTGCCGGACTGAAAACGAATGTTTACAGCTGCAGAGATGGCAGTGTTCTTTCCAATATATTGCAGGAAGCCTGCGGATCTGCAGAAGAACGGGAGCATATGCTGTTCGTGACAGATGCCGGATGGATTTATCGGGAGCTGAACCGAAGCGGCTGCCCGGCTGCGGGATATCTGCATGCAGGAAATACAGGGGAATTGTTTCGGGGTGCTCCGTATGTGATCGAGGAGCCGGAGGAGATCGACAGGGATTCCTACGAAAAAATATGGCAGCGCGCATCGGGGAGGCCCTGGATTATTGCCGAAACCGAGCGTCTGTTTATCCGTGAAATGGTCCCGGAGGATCTGGAATCCTTGTATTTACTGTATGAAGATGCGCAGACCAGATGCTTTCTGGAACCCCTGTCGGAGGATCGGGAAAAAGAAAAGGCATTGCTGGAGGCCTATATCAAAAAAATATATCCGTTTTACGGATATGGGCTGTGGGCTGTCTGCAGAAGGACAGATGGTGCTATGATTGGACGTGTCGGTCTGTCCCCTTGTCAAAAAGGGGGAGACGCGGTTGAATTAGGATATCTGATTCTGCATGAT
>CAVAJA010000033.1:0-2635 GCA_963588615.1 Lachnospiraceae bacterium
GCCGTTCACTGAGCGGTCTGCGTTCAGCTCATCCACCGTCCGCAGCAGTTCCTCCTCCGAAACCTCAGCAGGCAGCAGAATCTCCCTGTTCTGAATGCCGCACAGCTCACACGCCTTGATCTTATTGCGGACATAGACCTGACTGGCGGGATTCTCTCCCACCAGAATCACGGCCAGGGTGACCTGAATGCCCTCCGCGTTCAATGCGGCAACCTTTTCCTTCAATTCACTCTTAATCTGCGATGCAATTGCTTTTCCGTCAATGATCTTTGCTGCCATAAACCAGCACCTCCTTGAAACCGGCACTTGCTGTCTTCTCTTTACACGCATGCATGTGTCCGACTCTAATGCTCTCCGACCTCATATCCGTTCTCTGTGCAGAAGGAAAGGAACTGCTCCTGCGTCATCAGAATCGCTCTCGCCTTCGTTCCGACAGACTCTCCGACCACGCCCTTCTCACACAGCTGATCCATAATTCTGGCAGCCCGGTTAAAGCCGATCCGATACCGCCGCTGCAATAAACCGATCGAAGCATTGTTCTTCTCAATGATAAAAATTCCGGCTCCGCCGAACAGCTCATCTACATCGGATTCACGGGAAGCCTGCGGCTGCGCTCCGCTGCCGGAAGCCGCAGGCGCTCCGCCGGCCTCCAGGGCATCGATTTCCTTCTGATGCTGCCTCGATTCTTCCTCGGAGACGGAATTGTTCTCGATGAGGAAATTTACGACATCCGTAACCTCTTCATCCGACACAAAACATCCCTGTACACGGTTGGGCTTGGGCAGTCCCTGCGGGAAAAACAGCATATCGCCCTTCCCCAGGAGCTTCTCTGCGCCGTTCATGTCCAGAATCGTCCGGGAATCCACGCCTGAGGAAACCCGAAAGGCGATGCGGCTCGGCATATTCGCCTTGATCAGCCCCGTGATGACATCAACGGAAGGTCTCTGCGTGGCAATGATAAGGTGAATGCCTGCGGCTCTTGCCAGCTGCGCCAGACGGCAGATGGCCGTCTCAACGTCATTCTTGGCCACCATCATCAAGTCCGCCAGCTCATCCACGATGATGACCAGCTGAGGCATGAAATGCATGACCGCTTCTCTGTCGCTCCCATTCTCCTTTTCATGCTGCTTCACAAGAGCGTTGTACCCTTTGATGTCGCGCACCCGCGCATCTGCAAAAGCCCGATATCTCGCCTCCATCTCTGCAACGCCCCAGTTCAGCGCTGCCGCCGCCTTCTGCGGATTCGTCACCACAGGAATCATCAGATGCGGTATGCCGTTGTAAACCGACAGCTCCACCACCTTCGGATCGATCATGATGAGCTTTACCTCGTCCGGTTTTGCATGGTACAGAAGGCTCATGATGATCGTGTTGATACAGACCGATTTTCCCGATCCTGTTGCGCCGGCGATCAGCACGTGGGGCATTTTGGCAATGTCGCCGTACACAGGCTTTCCCGCAATGTCCTTGCCGACAGCAAAAGCGAGGCGAGATTTCTGATTTTTAAAGTCCTCCGTGTCCACAATGTCACGAAGGGATACCGGAGTCGCCTCCTTGTTCGGAACCTCGATTCCGATGGCCGACTTGCCCGGAATCGGAGCCTCGATCCGAATGTCCGTAGCCGCCAGTGCAAGCTTGATGTCATCGGTCAGAGATACGATTTTGCTGACCTTCACACCCATCTCCGGCAGCATCTCATACCGCGTCACCGACGGCCCCTGCGAAATGTCCGTAATCGTGACCTTCACGCCGAAATTGCGAAGCGTGGTCTGCAGAAGCTGGGCGGTACTGCGCAGCTCCGCATCCGAATCCGCAATGCTGCCGCTTCCCCTGTGCAGGAGCGAGATCGGAGGGAACTGATATTCCCTTCGGACCACTTCCCTTTCCTTCTGCTCTCCCGCACACAATTCCGGTTCTGATCCTGACAGCGTCTCTTCGGGCAGCATCGCCTCGGACACGAACGCTGCTTCTTCCGACATTGCCCCTTCTTCCGAAGCAGAATCTGGTTCGTTCTCCGGTGGGATCTCCTCCCTTTCGGTGTGCACCGGAACCTGAGACAGATCGTCCGCGATCTCTTCCTCTTCCTCTTTCGGAGAGGAAACCTCCGGCTTCTCCTGCATTCCTGCCGCATCGGATTCCTCCGCACGCACCACTCGAATTGCCGGAACCTCTTCATATTCCGTTTCCGCTTTCCCCGAAGGTGCCGACGCATACGGCTCCTCTGTCAGATCTTTTGAAACCGTCGCAGCTGCAGAGGCCCCTGAAAGAGCTGCCTCCGCGGATATAAATTCAGATACCGATTTTGACAGCACCAAAGCGGGGGCTTCCGTTCCGACAGTGGGGATCTCGTCGGATCCGGAAACGGACGCTTCTGCTCCTGCAGTGACGATTCCATCGGATCCAAAAAAGGCGGCTCCCACCTCCGCAGCGGAAATCTCGTCGGATTCAGAAACAGCCGCATCTTCCAGATAATCTTCCGGATAGATCTCATGAAGTCTCCGGGAGCTGCGCCGGGCCTTGCGTTCCATCTGAAGACGCCCCTGCTCTTCCATCGCCTGTCGATGGTTCTCCTCCCTGGCTTCCTGCTGTCTCTTTTCCTGCTCAAGACGATAATTTTTGAGTGTCTCCTCAGGAT
>CAVAJA010000034.1:0-4043 GCA_963588615.1 Lachnospiraceae bacterium
GGTCTGCTATGAGTTCCGCCACCTTGGTCGCATTTCCCAGACAAATCGGCAGAACTCCCTCCGCCATCGGGTCCAGCGTTCCGGTGTGCCCGATGCGGCGCATATGCAGAATTCCTCTAAGCTTTGCCACAACATCACTGGATGTGAAATCGGGTTCTTTGTTGATGACGAGCATGCCGCAGAAATGATTTTCCAATCGCTCTGCCATTTGCACCTCCCTGCGCAATGCATAATTCGGCTCTGTTGCTGTAAAAAATGAACAGCGGCTGCGCAGATGTGCGAGCTTTCCCGCGCAGACACGCAGCCGTTCACTTCATTCCTATCGGTTCCGGTGACCTCGTACCCGCACGCCGGTCTCGAGCTGTTCTTCAATCAAAGGGGACAGGCTGTTCACAATGTCATGATAAGTCCCGTTGCTGGTAAAGCCGGCCGCCCTGCCGTGACCTCCGCCGCCGTAGACCTTTGCAAGCTTTGCCACATCCACCTCCCCGGTGGAGCGCAGACTCACTTTATAGGACATGGGATCAATGGCATACATGAAAATTGCACAGCACACGCCCTCCGTATGTACCAGCTCCGCCGCAATTCCCTCCATGTCCTTACTGGTTGCCTGATAAAAGCGCATGGTTTGCCGATCGATCCTGCTGACAATGCATCGTCCGTCCATAAAACGGACGCTCTCCAGCAGGGCACGTCCGAAGATCTGCTGCTGCACATACGTCTTTTCATAGAACACTTCCCGGACAATGGCAGAAAAATCAAATCCGTAGGTGATCAGCTTCCCCGCGATTTCCATCGTCTTCCGCCCGGTATTCGAATAAGCAAAAACGCCGGTATCCGTCACCATCCCAATGTATAGATTCTGCGCTGTTTCCGCATCAATCCGTTCCTCTTCCATGGACAGATACGCCAACTCGCAGGCACTGCTGGCGGTCGGCACCACATAATTCACATCTCCGCAGCCGGCATTGGTCTTATGATGATCAATGTTGATCTTCTTTTTGGATTTCATGAAAAAATCCAACGCATCCCCCAGACGTTCCTTCTCACAATCAAGGCAGATGAATGCATCGTAATGCTCTACATCAGTCTTATAGTTGTGCCGGATTTTCTCCGCGCCCTTGATGCGCCGCTCCAATGCTTCCGAAAAATCCTCAAGGAAAACATCGATTCTGGCCTGCGGCATCGCCTTCTCCAGATATAATGCCATTCCCATACAGGAACCGACACAATCCCCATCCGGGTTAATATGTCCGCTGATGCCAATCGTTCTGCAATCTCTGACCTCTTCCAGAATATTCATCGCTCCATACCTCCCTCCTGTATATCAGCCTGTTCGGAAAGACACGGATTGAATCCGTGTCTCCCCTCCCCACACATTTATTCTATCATCTATTCCATCGACTCTTCCGATTCCACTGCCGCATCCTCCACATATGCGCTGGTATCATTGATATCAATTCCCCTTTCCCTGCGCTGTTCCTCTGCGGCGGCATCCAGAGCCTTCACCTCATCAATGCGGTGTCCCATTTCTACGCCGTACTCGATCGAATCATCCTGAATAAAATGCAGCTCCGGCGTATTGCGAAGATTCACTCTGTGAGCCAATTCCCCGCGAATGAATCCGGAAGCACGTTTCAGGCCTTTCATGGTCTGCGTCTTTTCTTCCTCGCTTCCCAGAACAGAAATCCAGATTTTGCAGTTCTTCAGGTCCGGAGCAACCTCCACCTCGATCACGGATGTCATAGGTGAAACCCTCGGATCCTTGATGTCACGGATAATTCCTGCCAGGCTCTTACGAACTTCATCGTTGATCCTGCGATTTTTGATACTGTTTTTTCTCATAAAAAATACTCCAATGCCAGAGTCTTCCCAACGCCCCTCACCTGCAAGGCCGCAGTGCACTGCCAAATGCAGCACTCTGCGGCCTTACGGGTGTCTGCAGCTGCAGACTCTCCTGCTGAACGTTTATGCCTTCTCTTTTGCCTTTTTCGCAGCCTCTTTCTCCTTGCGGGCGATTACCTCTTCTCTGGGAACCTCCACCATCTTGTAGGCTTCAATCTGGTCTCCCACATTCATAGCGTCAAAGTCATCGAAGACAAGGCCGCAGTCATAGCCTGCCTTCACCTCTTTGACATCGTCCTTGAAGCGCTTCAGAGATGCCAGCGCTCCCTCAAAAATCTTCTCGCCGTCTCTTGTGATGCGAACCGTGCATCCCTTTTCGATCAGGCCATCCAATACCATGGACCCGGCAATATTGCCGATCTTACCCGACTTGAACAGCTGGCGAACCTCTGCATGACCGATCACCTTCTCCTCATAAACAGGAGCCAGCATTCCGTTCAATGCGGCGTTCACGTCATCAATTGCCTGATAAATAACCTTGTACAGGTGAATGGACACGCCATTATGCTCTGCAATTGACTTTGCCGTGGAATCCGGATGCACATTAAATCCGATGATCGCCGCATTGGAAGCTGCTGCCAGATCCACATCAGATTCCGTGATATTGCCTGCCGCACTGTGAATGATCCGAACCTTGACCTCATCGTTGGAAAGCTTCTGCAGGGATCCGCACAATGCCTCCACAGAACCCTGAACATCTGCCTTGACAATGAGCTCCAGCTCCTTCATCTTGCCTTCGCGCATCTGATCAAAGAGATCCTCCACATTCATGGACATGACATTCTCTTCCACCAGCTCTTCCTTGTGCTGTGCCTTATAGGTCTGTGCATATGTCTTAGCCTCATCGTTGTTCGGATGAGCAACAATGACCTCTCCGGCTCCCGGAACATCCGACAGACCCAGAACAACAACCGGCTCGGAAGGACCTGCTTCCTTCACGTTCTTGCCCTTGTCATTGATCATGGCACGAACCTTTCCGAACGCGGGACCGGCAGAGATGAAATCACCTACATGCAGTGTTCCCTTCTGTACCAGTACATTCGCTACAGGGCCGCGTCCGCGATCCAGCTTCGCCTCCAGGACAAGACCTCTTGCCAGACGATTCGGATTCGCCCTCAGCTCCATCACATCGGCCTGCAGCAGGATGGTATCCAGAAGGTCATCAATGCCTTCTCCCGTCTTCGCGGATACCGGAACGAACTCTGTCTGACCGCCCCAATCGGCAGGAATCAGCTCATATTTAGACAGCTGCTCCTTAACCTTGTCAGGATTGGCGTCTGCTTTATCCATCTTATTGACAGCAACAATAATCTCAACTCCTGCCGCCTTTGCATGATTGATTGCCTCAACGGTCTGCGGCATCACGCCGTCATCTGCAGCAACGACCAGCACTGCAATATCTGTCGACTGCGCGCCGCGAAGACGCATTGCCGTGAAGGCCTCATGTCCGGGCGTATCCAGGAAGGTGATGGTCCGATCTTCCATGGAAACCGTGTACGCACCGATGGCCTGCGTGATGCCGCCGGCCTCTTTCTCCGTCACCCTTGAATGCCGGATGTAATCCAGAATGGATGTCTTGCCGTGGTCAACGTGACCCATAACGCAGACAACCGGTGCTCTGGAAACCAGATTCTCCTCCAGATCCTCGTCTTCCTTGAGCAGTTCCTGAATGACATCAACCTTTTCTTCCTTCTCGCAGAGAATCTCGTAATCAGCCGCGATGTTCTCTGCCTCTTCGTAGGTCACCTCAGAGTTCACTGTCATCATCTTGCCGGCAAGGAACAGCTTTTTGATCAGCTCCGCAGCCTTCAGGTGCATTGCCTCTGCAAGATCTCCGATCGTAAGCTTCTCAGGAATGGTGATCACCTTGATCTGCTCCTCCGGAGCCTCTACCTTCTCTACCACCGGCTTGATGAAGCGACCGGACCGATTCCTGTTCTCTCTCTTCTCATTCTGCTCGAAAGCTACATCCTTTCTATTGTGGCGGTCTCTTCCGCCTGCTGCAGAATTTCTTCTCTTTCCGGTATTGGAGCCTGTCCCGAAATCAGGTGCCGATCCGGCCGAACTGCCGCTAAAGCTCCTTCCCTGTCCGCCCGGACGACCGCCCTGACCGGTACGAGCATTTCCGGCAAAGCTTG
>CAVAJA010000035.1:0-15006 GCA_963588615.1 Lachnospiraceae bacterium
GTTCAAAATACGCCAGCGTGATGTGCCTGCTTTCCTTATCCAGCTGAATCGGCGTGATGGGCGTCGGAATTTTCTGGATCAATGCAAGTCCCTGTTCCACATAGCTCTCGTTGGTTCGATTGATTTCTTCCTCCAGCAAAGACCCTCGAAGGCCTCTTGAATTCCAGGTTGCCATAGCCGCCCCCTACCCTTGTTGTTCCGGATGCTGTACCGTCCGTCTCATCTGCCGCTTCCAAAAGAGCCTCTCGAATTTGATGTCAGTCTGCGGTAAATTTCCGGTTCTCTGCACCTTATGACCTTTTCCGACAGCTTTCCGAACTCTTCCGAAAGTTTGGGAAATTCCACGCGCTGACACAAAAGAAGCTGACGGTGGACTCCCCATTGGTGTGCCTTTTGATTATCGCCCGGTTTTCCATACTTCGGATCTCCTACAATGGGATGGCCGATGGAGGCAAAATGAATCCTCAGCTGATGTGTCTTTCCGGTGATAAGCTGGGCCTCCACCAGAGTACAGCAGGTTTGTTCTGAATAAGCCAGCGGCCGGAATTCTGTTCTGGTATAATCCGCACCACGCTGCGGCTCTGCAAAAAGGCGAACGGTATTGCTTTTGACATCCTTCACAAGATATCCTTCAATGATACCCCCGGTTTCGACCTTTCCGAATACCACCATATGGTAGTATTTATGAATCTGATGCTCTCGCTGCAGTCCGGTCAGAAGCTGGCTTCCGGGAAGTGTTTTGGCTGCAAGAACCAATCCCTCCGTATTGCGGTCCAGCCGATTCTGCACAGAAGGCACATAGCTTCGCAGATTTTCCGGCTGAAATTCTTTTCTGCTCCGCAAATATCCCTGAAACCATTCATTCAAGGATACATCTCCGGAATCCGCCTTTTGCGACAATACACCGGCCGGCTTGTATATCGCTGCAATGTGCTCATCCTCATAAATAACCTGCGGCGCCATCTTTTTGATGCCGCCAAGCTTTCGGAAAGCCTCCTGTGCCTCGTCCATCCGGCGGGATTCTTCCTGTGCGGATGGTTCTTTGTCCAAAGCCTGCACACCCTGCTGCATCTTCTGAAAGGTTTCTGCAGACAGGAACATCCTGACGGTGTCGCCTTCTTTGACCATCTCATTTCCCGCAGCCTTGCGGCCGTTCAGCGTGATGTTTTTTTTGCGCAGCATTTTGTAAAGAAAGGAAGTCTGCGCGCCGGGCATCAGCCTCCTCAAATATTTATCCAGTCTTTGATTCTGCTCCAGTCGTGAGACCTGAAATTCCTGCATGATGTTCTGAAATCTCCTGTATCGTACCTGTGATGCCGCATCCATATCGGCCCGTAGTCTGTACCGTCCGGCGAGGCGGCTGTACGGCTGCATTCAAAGTGAAATCTGATTCAGCAAAATCCAGAGCTTTTCGTGATTTGCGCCCGCCTCACTCTCCAGCTCCTGCAGCTGATCCAGACGCGTCAGATAGGCACCAAGACCCGTAAAGATTTTCACCTGATACCCATGAATTCCGTTTTCCCTCATCATTTTCTGAAGATGGCGTTCTCCCGCTGCCGTATCACACTTTGGATCCTGCGTATAGGCTGCAACACTCTTCCCGCCCACCGCCATATGACAAATGTTGAAGTTTTTCTTCTCGCTGGTGAAATACATGTCATAGGCATTCTGAAGCTTCCCGACGTGCTGTCCAATCTCTTCCGCAAGATCTGCGCTGCACTCCCCTGCCCGAAGGAGCATCACCAGTTTCACAAAGATCCTTGCCGCCGGCAGAATGATCAGAACAGCCATAATTGTGAACAGGTTCTGATTGGTCTTAAAATATGCGAGCGCCGTGAAATACATAATCAATGCAGCTGCCAGCATCGCCCCCGCTGCAATTCCTGTCTGCAGTGTCTGCATGCGGTGATAGCCTGCATCCCCTTTTTTCAATTTTCTGTCTCCGCTGCGCCTTCCGGTATTCTGATTTCTCATCCTGCAATCCTCAAAAGAAAACGTCCGTCATTCTCCCCTACCTTGTATCGGTGAGAATGAACGGACGCTCCGCATTTTTTATTGATACTTCCCGCAGTACTCCCGTCCCGTCAGAGATTACTCCCCGGAGACCGTCTGCGCCTGCGAATCTTCAGCCGCCTGTGCAGCCGAATCCGCCATCGCCTGCTGCTGTGCCAGAACTGCGGCCTGTGCCTGCGCCGCTGCCTCCTGCACAGCCTGCGTTGCAAGCTGCTGCTCCATCATGGTGGCATGCTGCCTTGCCGCATCAGATTCCTGCATCTGCTGTGTCAGCGCATTGCGGTCATTCTGCACATTCTGCAGATACGAGTTCATGCTCTGCAGTGTGGACTGATACACGGTATTCGTATCCGTGATGACACTCTGCGTCAGCTGCTCCAGATGCGCAAGCATATCGGACAGATAGGCCTGTGCCTGATGATTGTAATCATTCACCTGCTGTGACGCTGCCGCCACAATCTGCTGAGCCTGATTCTGTGCCTCCTGCATCATCGCAGCAGACTGCTGCTGGGCCTGGGTCATAATGTCATTTGCCTGCCCCTGTGCCGTCATCACCAGCTCGTTTGCCTGATCGGACGCTCTCTGCGTCGTCTCAGCCGCCTCCTGCTTTGCAGCAGAGATCATCTGTCCTGCCTGTTCATAGGCCTGCTTCATGACCTCTTCTTCATTGATCTGCTGATTCATCTGCTCGGTAGCCTTTTGAATCAGCGTCTGTGCCTTCTCTTTCGCATCTGCAAAAATCGCATCCTTCTGATCCAGCACCTCGCGATATCTTGCCACCTCGTCCGGGATCACATCCCGGAGTTCCTCCACCAGAGTGTCAATACGCTCCCGATTCACCATAATATAATCCTTGGAAAGCGGCTTATACTTGCAGGTTTCGAGAAAATCCTCTATCTCATCAATCTTGCGCTCGATCTTGTTGCTGCTCATTCTAAACGGCCCCCTTTGGTTGCCTGCAATTATGGCTGCTGTACAGCATGTTCATATTTTGCCCTGACCATCTTCTCCACCTCCGGCGGAACGCAGGCACTGATATCCCCGCCAAAGGATGCGATTTCCTTCACATTGGAAGAACTCAGATACGCATACTGCAGGCTCGTTGTCAGGAATATCGTGTCCAGCCTGTCAGCAGACAAAAGCCTGTTGATCTGAGCGCTCTGCAGCTCGTACTCAAAATCCGTCACTGCACGAAGACCGCGAATGCTCACGTGAGCATCGATCTTCTCCGCATAGTCCTTTAAAAGGCCCGAATATGCATCCACGCGAACATTTGGAATTTCGCGTGTAACATCCTGTAGCATTTTAACACGTTCCTCAACTGAAAACAACGAAGAAGTCTTTGCTCTGTTATACAGAACGCAGACCGTCACTTCGTCAAACATTTTGGAGCCTCTTCGAATTACATCAATGTGACCATATGTCACCGGATCAAAGCTCCCCGGATAAATTGCCTTTTTCATCTTACCGTCCTCGCCTGTCCTCTTTTGTTTATCCGTCATTCGCCGGGTCCGTGAAATGCCCAGGCACCCCCTTATTCTTCCGGACCTTCCTGTCTTATGCTCTTTTTCAGGAACAAATGTCTCTGCGACCGATAATTTTTCTCACGTACAATGCAAAGTCCTGTCACCTCCAGATAATCAAACTCCGTATCCAGTGCGGTCTCTGCAATAATAAGGGTCTCTTCCGTCACATAAGGCATGCGGGTCAGCTCCAGAAGCGCCCGCTTCATCGTCTCCGCATGGTACGGCGGGTCCAGATAAATAATATCCGCCTGCTTTTCGTGGATGTGATGGAGCGCATTCAGAACATCCATCTTGAGCACGATTCCCGTCTCTTCAAAATGCGTCTTGTGAAGATTTGCCTGAATACAGGCTGCGGCAGCCTTGCCGCTTTCTGCAAAATACGCTTTTCTGGCCCCTCTGGACAACGCCTCAATTCCGATGCTGCCGCTTCCTGCGCACAGATCGAGAAAAACACAGCCCGGAACATCAAACTGAATGATGTTGAACAAGGTCTCTTTAATAATATCCTGTGTCGGCCTGGTATCCATTCCTTCCGGTGCCATCAAAGGCATGCTGCGTGCCGTTCCTGCAATTACTCTCATACTTTTCTCCTGCCGGTCAACCGACCGAAAGCCGTTATTTTTTGGTTCCTCTGCCGCCGCGTGCTGTCGACTTCAAATGATTCAGATCCACCTCGCGTCCGTGACAGTTCACCACATTGAGTCTGCTGCTGCTTATGATATAGGCATCCTCCACCTTATCCTTTATTGCAAGCTTGATTCCTCTGACGCCTCTGGCATTTTTTTTCTGCTCAGGAATCTCTTCCAGCGCATATTTCAAAAAGTATCCCGCTGCCGTCTGCAGTACGATACTCACCTGATCCGTAACCGCACACACCATAACCAGACGATCCTCGTCTTCCAGTTTCGTCGCCTGAATTGTGAGCCTTGTCACGTCAAACTCTCCTCCGCTCACAATCTTAACGTAACCCTGTTCTGTGACAAAGACGAGACGATACAGATTCAGTTCGCTCTGATTCGTAATATATATCACATTTTCTCTGGAGGAATCAAATTTACATACATTATCGATCGGACGTCCTTTTTCCTTGAGCTTTGCCATCGGAAGATCGCTGACCTTCACCGTATGCATCATACCGGTGTCTGTAAAGACACAGACTCTTCCCAGATTCGAGCAGGCAAAAAAAGTTCTGAATTCCGTCTCTACAGTCTCTTTGTTCCGCTCATAGGTCGACATGTCAATGGTCTTGGCGTAACCGAAGCGATCCATGACGAACATGACCTTCGTCTCTTCCTCTTCCGGCCTGACATACACCATCTCCTGTCCCTGAATGATCTGTGTTCTGCGCGGTGCGCCATATTCTCTTTTGAATCGGGACAGTTCATCACGAATGACTCTCGTCATGGAGCTTTTCTGTTCCAGAATATCCTCATAACGATAGATGTTGGCCACGGTCTCTTCATGCTCTGCGATCAGTGCATTGATTTCCAGACCGACCAGCTTGCGCAGACGAAGCTCCAGGATTGCATCCGCCTGCCGCGGCGTAAATGCCAGCTGAGAAGCCATCACTGCAGATTCTCTGGTTCGGAATCGAATCCCTTCCGTGACTCCCTCCACCAGGCACTTCTTCGCCTGCTGCGTGGACTGAGAGCCGCGGATGATCTCGATGATCAGATCAATCAGATTGCAGGCCTTGATCAATCCCTCCTGAATCTCGCGCTTCTCCTGTTCTTTTGCAAGAAGCGTCTTGTATTTTCTCCTCGTCACCTCAAATGCAAAATCAATGTTCGCCTGCAGAATCTGCCGCAGTGACAGCGTCTCAGGCCTGCCATCCTTGATTGCAAGCATGTTGACGCCGAAGGTATCCTCCAGCTTGGTCTTTTTATACAGAAGTGCCTTGAAATTCTCAACATCAGCATCCTTCTTAAGTTCAATGACAATCCGAATGCCTTCTTTGGAGGACTGATTCGAAATGTCTATGATATCGTTTGTAATTTTGTTCTCGTAGAGGGATGCCACATCCTGAAGAAACTTCGCGATACCGGAGCCGATCATCGTGTACGGAATCTCCGTCACCACAAGATTCACATGTCCGGACTTTCCCTTTTCCACTTCCAGCCGACCGCGAATGCGGATCTTTCCCTGCCCTGTCTCGTACACGGAAAGCAGATCATCTTTATTGACTACAATTCCTCCCGTAGGGAAATCCGGACCCTTCAAAAAGCGCATCAGCTCTCTTGTATCCGCATCCGGATTCTCCAGCAGAGCAATTTCCGCATCGATCGCCTCAGCTGCATTATGGGTAGGTGTGGACGTGGCCATACCTACTGCAATTCCCTCCGAACCATTGATCAGGAAATTGGGAATCATCGCCGGAAGAACGGACGGCTCCTTCTCTGTCTCATCGAAGTTGGGAATGAAATCCACTACATTCTTATCCAGATCAGCCAGCAGGCCTTCTTCTGTAATCTTCCGAAGTCTAGCCTCCGTATAGCGCATGGCTGCTGCAGAATCTCCCTCAATCGTTCCGAAATTTCCGTGGCCGTCCACAAGCGGGAGTCCTTTTTTGAAATCCTGCGCCATAACAACCAGAGAATCATAAATGGAAGAATCGCCGTGCGGATGATATTTGCCCATCGTGTCGCCGACAATGCGGGCAGATTTCCGATAGGCCCCGTCATGATGAATTCCCAGCTCCGCCATATCATACAGGACACGCCTCTGCACCGGCTTCAGGCCATCCCGAATATCCGGCAGCGCCCTGCTGACGATCACCGACATAGCATAGTCGATGTAGGATTTCTGCATCAGCTCTGAATACTCGCTGGGGATAATCTGTTCTTCTGTCATCTCGGTTTTTGTCGTCTTTCTGGCCATTTTATTTTTCCCTGCGGTGCGTTTCTCTGCGCATTCTTCCAGTACAGCCGTGCGGATTCTTTTTCAGCACCCGTACGGTGGAGTACTGAAAAAAATCAGTATTCCCTAGACATCCAGTGCGGCATCTTTGGCATGTGCATGGATGTACTCCCGTCTCGGCGGCACATCTGTTCCCATGAGCAGTCCCGTCATCTCCGATGCCATCCTGCCGTCGTCAATCTGAATCTTCCGAAGCCGCCTCTTCGCAGGATCCAGTGTTGTCTCCCACAGCTGCTCCGGATCCATCTCGCCCAGACCTTTGTACCGCTGAAGCGTGAATCCGGAATGTTCCTTCCTGTATCTGGCAAGAGCAGCATCATCATACAGATATTCCCCTTCCTCGCCCTTCTTTTTGGGAACGACCTTGTACAGCGGCGGCATCGCCACATAAACATGACCTTCATAAATCAGATCCGGCATGAAGCGATAGAACAACGTCAAAAGCAGTGTGGAAATATGTGCACCATCCACATCCGCATCCGCCATAATGATGATCTTGTCATACCGAAGCTTTGTGATGTCAAAATCCTGCCCGTAGCCTTCTGAAAATCCGCAGCCGAAAGCGTTGATCATTGCCTTGATCTCCGCGTTGGCAAGGACCTTGTCCATAGACGCCTTCTCTACATTCAGAATTTTACCGCGAATCGGCAGAATAGCCTGGAACATGCGGTTTCTCGCCATCTTGGCGGAGCCTCCTGCAGAATCACCTTCTACAATGAAAATTTCACACTGTGAAGCATCCTTTGACTCACAGTTCGACAGCTTGCCGTTGGAATCAAACGAGAACTTCGGTCTCACCAGCATATTGGTCTTTGCCTTCGCCTCGGATTTACGGATTTTAGCCGAGCGCTCCGCACATTCCAGGACAGCCTTCAGCTGCTCCAGATTCCGATCGAAAAAGTGTGTTGTTTCATCCGCGGTCACCTGAGCCACCGCTTTTGAGGCGTCCGGGTTGTCCAGCTTGGTTTTCGTCTGTCCCTCAAATCTCGGATCCGGGTGCTTGATTGCAATCACTGCAGTCATACCGTTCCGAACATCTGTCCCGGTATAATTGGCGTCCTTTTCCTTCAGCGTCCCGATCTCTCTTGCATAGCTGTTGATCACCTGTGTAAAAGCCGTCTTAAATCCGGTCAGGTGAGTACCGCCCTCCGAATTGTAAATATTATTGCAGAACCCCATGATCTCTTCCCGGAAATCACGGATGTACTGGAAGGCGCATTCCACCTCAATGTTCTCATATTTTCCGCTGAAATATATGATATCGGTTACCGTTTCGTCCGACTTGTTCAGTTCCCGGACAAAGCCGCGGATTCCGTCCGGCTCCCGGAATGTCTGGCTTTCCTCCGACCCCGGGCGTTTGTCTTCGTATTCAATGGTCAGCTTCGGATTCAGATACGTCGTCTCATGAAGTCGGGACTTGATATCCTCTTCACGAAATCGGGTTTTCTCAAAAATGGTTGGATCCGGCAGAAAATTGATCGTCGTCCCCGTGTTCCTGCTCCTGCCAACAGCCGGAAGAAGACCGTTTACCAGCTCCTGAACGGGGCATCCCCGCTCATATTTATCCTCATAAACAGAACCGTTCTTGCAGACCTGCACAGTCATTCTCTCGGAGAGAGCATTGACAACCGAAGATCCGACGCCGTGCAGACCGCCGGACGCTGCATAGGATTTGTTGTCAAATTTGCCGCCGGCATGAAGCGTTGTGAAAACGACACGTTCTGCAGAGACACCCTTTTCGTGCATGTCAATCGGAATTCCGCGCCCGTTGTCTTCCACCGTACAGGAGCCGTCTGCCTCAAGTGTCACACGAATTTTGTTGCAGAACCCCGCCAGATGCTCATCTACGGAGTTGTCCACAATCTCATAGATCAGGTGATTGAGTCCCCTGGTCGATGTGCTGCCGATATACATTCCCGGTCTGGTGCGGACTGCCTCCAGTCCCTCCAGTACCCGAATGCTGGATGCATTGTATTGTGTACTGTCTGCCATGAATTACCTCATTGCCGGGAGCTTTTCCCGGCAGAAAATATCTTCGGTTTTTCTGTCCCGGTACAGTTTCTCTTTCGTCCGCTTACCGGTTGGTCCGATCCTCAATCTCAAGCTTCTTCGAGCAGGCAATTGCCAGAGCGCCTTCCCCGATATGGCAATTGATCACCGAAGGAAGCTGATCCGTTTCCACGAGATATCCCTCGAAAGCCCCCTTGACCTGCTGCGTCCAGCTTTCAAACTCGGGAGATTTGGACTCCACGGAATAGAGCCATACATTGTCCATTCCGCCGTAAAGCTTCTCGCAGTCGCTCTTCATGGCGTTGATCATCATCGTGCGCCCCTGCTGCGCGGTCCTTGCTTTTGCAAAGGCGTCCAGCCTCTCTCCGAAAATCTTCAGAACCGGTTTGATCTTTAAGAGCGTCCCGATGGCCGCTGCTGCCGGGGTGATCCGCCCTCCTCTTTTCAAGTAAGTCAGCGTATCCACCATGATATAAATGCTCTGCTCATATCGAACCTCTTCGAGCTTCTCCTTAATCTCGCGGGCTGTCCATCCCTTTGCCGCCATCTCCACAGCGTCCATGACCGACCGCCTCTGCGTGACGGAGATCCGCTGATTGTTCACGACCTCCACCTTGCCGTCATAATCTCCGGACAGCATCATGGCTGACTGACAGGATCCGGACAGTCCGGAAGACATCGGGATATACACCAGAGAATCATTGTTCTCCAGCACCTGATCCCAGACTTTCAGGACATCAACCGGAGAAGGCTGCGAAGTATGCACGGTCTCCCCGGACTTCAGCCTGGTGAAAAATTCGTCTCTGGTTAAATTGATATCCTCAAAATATGTCTTCTCATTATCTCCGAACATAAATGGCGTGGACACCAGTCCGATTCCAAGGTCCATTGCCTGTGCCAGAGTAATTCCGCTTCCGCTGTCTGTTACAATCGCTACCTTTGCCATGCTAACCTCCCTATCATGTCTGCTTTTTTGCAGACGCCACGTGTTCTTTTAGACACACAGATTTGATTCTACGTGGAATCTTGGTTTCATGCAAGTGGGTCCTGAATCGACGCAGCCCTGTTCGGCAGCAAAACAGCCGTGTGAAATCACCGAAATTCAAATACTCCTCCAATCCATCCGGCGAATTCCGGGAAAATCATTTTCCGGATTCCTGCGCAGCACCTCATCCACATAGGACGCGGCCTTTGTCAGAATATCGGCATCCTCATAGATATCCGCCAGCCGAAAGCCCAGTTCTCCGCTTTGTCGTACTCCAAAGAGATCCCCCGGCCCCCGAAGCTTTAAATCCTGCTCTGCAATCTCAAATCCGTTGTTCGTCTGTTCCAGAATCGCCAGCCGCTTCGGTTTTTCGCTGCGTTCCTTGGAATATAAAAACATACAGTAGGACTGATCCTTTCCCCGTCCGACGCGCCCCCGAAGCTGGTGCAGCTGTGATAAGCCGAAGCGTTCTGCATTCTCAATCAGGATGCAGGTTGCATTGGGCACGTTGATCCCCACCTCAATCACAGTCGTCGAGACCAGTATGTCAATTTCATGCGCCGCAAAGGCTGTCATGATTTTATCCTTCTCCAAGGAATGCATCCGACCGTTCAGACTCTCGATCCGGATTCCCTCCGGCAAGGTTCTGCGGAGATTTTCCGTATAGTCCGTCACATTCTCGATCTGTTCCAGTCCGTTTTCCTCAATGGCGGGACAGATCACATAGGCCTGCCGCCCCTTTTCAATTTCCTTCAAGATGAATCGATACATCCTGCCGCGTTCCGACGCAGGCATTGCAAGATTTTTGATCGGCAGGCGGTTCTTCGGCAGCTCCGTCAGTCTGCTCACCGAAAGATCTCCATACAGAATCATCGACAATGTGCGCGGAATCGGCGTTGCACTCATCACCAGGACCGGAGTCTTCTCTCCTTTTCCCGCAAGTGCCCCTCTTTAACGAACGCCGAATCTGTGCTGCTCATCCGTGATGACCAGCCCCAGATCACGATATTCCACCTTGTCCTGAATCAGGGCATGCGTGCCAATGATGACGTTCGCCGTTCCGTCCCGAATCTGTTCCAGGATCTGTGCCCTTGCCTTTCCGGTTACCGATCCCGTCAGGAGAACCGGCTGAATCGGCAGACCGCAGCGCCCTGTCAGCTCCGAAAGATCCTTCATATGCTGCCTTGCCAGCACCTCCGTAGGCGCCATCAGCGCTCCCTGTTTTCCGTTTGAAGCACACAAAAGCAGCGCAAGAAAGGCCAGAATTGTCTTTCCGCTCCCTACATCCCCCTGAAGAAGCCGGTTCATGACATGCTCCCCTGCAAGGTCCGCCTCAATCTCTCTCCACGCACGCTTCTGAGATTCCGTCAATTCGTAGGGCAGCTCCTCTATCAGGCGCTGCGTCTGACCGCAGGGGATCAGCGGATTTTCATTTTTGATGAGAGAATTCTCCCGCATCTCTTTGCGCATCGCAATCAGAAATGCCAGAAATTCATCGAATATCTTGCGTTCTCTGGCACATCTGCGTTCTTTTTCCGAAGCCGGAAAGTGAATCTTCCAGGTTGCTTCCCACTCCTCCATCAATCCCAGTTCATTCCTGTCCTCCGGCGGCAGCGGATCCGCGTCTGGTCTGCACGCTTCAAGCGCTTTTTTGATCAGCCTGATCAGTGAAGTATTTTTCATGTTCCCGGAGAGACTGTACTTCGGTAAATACCCCCCTTCCAGCTTCTCGTACGCATCCTGCACATAGCAGTCCGGCTGCTCCATCTGCAGTTCCCCATTTTTACACTCCCTGACCATTCCGCGGAAGATGCGCCTGCTGCCCGCCGGAAGCGATCGAACCATAAAGGGCATATTAAAAAATGTGATCCGCATTTCACCCGTGGCATCTGCCCCGCGAAAATGTGTGATCTGATACCGGCCGGCGTGTGCGGTTTTTCCTGTGCCGAGTATGAGCAGCTCCACAGCTGCCGTCTCTCCCTTGTGAAGCTCTCCCACCGTCCGTGGCTTTGCATAGTAATCGTAATCCCTTGGATAATAATCCAGAAGATCTCCTATCGTTGTGATTCCTCTGGAGGAATACATCTGTTCCGTTTTCGCTCCCACTCCCTTAAGGCCGGTGAGACTGCTGCTTCGATCAAGCATATTCTTTTCCTTTTGCCGGATTCATTCAGGGCATTCGCCTATGCATCCCCACAAATACACAAGAGCCGGAAGCGATTTCCCGCTCCGGCTCTGCCGCATGGACGCCCTGCTTCCTGTGCGAAGGAGCACCCATTATTCTGCTGACACAATGTAATAATATACCGGCTGACCACCGGACTGAACCTCGATGTCCACATTGGGATATTTTTCTGCAGCCATATCCCTCAGCGCATTTGCCTCCGCCTCGGTTTCCTCCTCACCGTAGTAGATGCTGATCAGCTCCGTGGCATCCCCCACCATTTTAGACAGGGCCTCCAGCGTCGAAGCATTCTTATCATCACCCACTGCAATAATGCCGTCATCCCCGATCACCATGATGTTGCCCTCATGAATTGCAGTATCATCAATGACGGTGTCGCGGACCGCGTACGTAACCTCTGCGCTCTTTACCTTGCCGATTTCCTCTGTCATGGTCTGCCCATTCACATCGGCATCCTGATCCGGGATGAAGTTAATTGCTGCGGTGATCCCCTGGGGAACCGTCTTGGTGGGAATCACAACAATCTTTTTATTCTCCGATATGGCTGCAGCCTGACTTGCAGCAAGAATAATGTTCTTGTTGTTCGGGAGAATAAAGACGGTGTCTGCGTTCACCTGATCCACAGCATTCAGAATATCCTCCGTACTGGGATTCATCGTCTGTCCGCCGGAAATCACATAGTCTACACCAAGACCGCGGAAGATCTCCGCAAGTCCCTCTCCTGCGCAGACCGCAATCATTCCGACATCCTTGTGTGTCTTCTCGATCTCGACCGGCACATCGGTCTCCTGCTTCGTCTCCTGCACAGCCGACGGTTTCAGTTCCTCGAAGCTCTCTCCCATGCGCAGATTCACTACCGAAATATTGCGCAGCTCACCGTACAGCAGTGCTCTTTGCAGCACGAGCCCGGGATCATTGGTGTGCAGCTGAATCCGCATGTACCTGTCACTTCGTTCTGTGATGATATGATCCGCAATCGTCCGCATATAGGCAGCAGCATCGCGGTCAATCTTGTCGTTGTACGTCTTCGTAAAGACATTTTCAAAGGTCACAACATATCCGTAGCGAAGCTCCGGTCCGGACTCCTTCGAAGCTTCTTCCTTATTTGAGGAATCTCCTGTTCCGAACAGCGCATTTTCATCAAACTCTGCGCCCTGATAGCCTTCATATGCTCCCTTTAAAAGCTGGAGCAGTCCCTGTCCGCCGGAGTCCACGACACCGGCCTGTTTGAGAACCGGCAGCATATCCGGTGTTCTGGACAGAACCTCTTCTGCACAGGACACAACCGCCGGAATAAACTCGTCGAACTCCGTCATGCCGCTGTCTGCGAGTTCTCTTGCCTTCTCCGCAGCTCCCTTTGCGACCGTCAGAATGGTCCCTTCCTTCGGCTTCATAACTGCCTTATAGGCCGTTTCCACAGCCTTGTCAAAGCCGTCGGCGCAGAGGGCGACATCCAGCTCCTTATGATCGCGGACCACCTTGCAGAACCCTCTCAGAAGCTGAGAAAGGATCACTCCCGAATTTCCCCTCGCACCGCGAAGCGAGCCCGAGGAAATGGCCTTGCAGACCTTTTTCATGTCCTCTGCGTCGTCCACGGACATTACCTCGCGGACAGCGGAAATCACCGTCATCCCCATGTTGGTCCCGGTATCTCCGTCAGGAACAGGGAACACATTCAGCTCATTGATCCATTCCCTGTTGGATTCAAGATTCTGCGCTCCGCACAGGAACATCTTGCGCAGCAGCTGTACATCAATTGTATTACTCACGCTCCGTCATCCTCCGATCAGTCAATGACCTTGACGCCCTCAACATAGACGTTCATTTTCTCGATTTCAAGTCCGGTAAATTCCTCTACCTTATATTTCACACTGTCAATCAGATTATCTGCAACCGTTGGGATGTTCACCCCATAAGATACAATGACATGAAAATCTATGTTCAGCTTTCCTTCCGGGGTAAGCGACACTGTGATTCCCCTTGTCATGGATTCCTTTTTCAGCAAACTGAAAACGCCGTCACGAACATTCACGCCGGCCATTCCTACAATTCCGAAACATTCCATGGCAACACTGCCTGCATACTGAGCAATGACCTCATTGTCAATGGAGATATTCCCCATATGAGTATTCATGGAAGAAGACTTCATAAAATTCTGGCTCCTTTCTGCATTCTGCGTTGCAGGCGATCTCCTGCAAATCACAATCGACTCGATTATACAGGATTCCGCTCATAATGTCATCTGCCGTATATCATCCCATCCTCTTCTCAGGTCCTCCGCTTGGATGCTCCCCTGCAGTCCTGCACCGGCGGCTTCCGGTGCGAATCCTGTGTGAATCACGTTTGCTGCACTTACTTTTCCACAAAAAATCCGCCCCCGAATTACTCCGGGGACGGACCTTTTTCTCACATACCCAATTATTCAAGAGCAACACAGAAGGAACCATCACTCACTGTACACCGTCTGCTGCCATGAACAATCAGCTCATAATCAAACATGAAAACAAGGCTTATGCGTGCTCTACCTTGCCGGCACGAAGGCACTTCGTGCAGACGCTCATTCTCTTAACACCGCCGACAGCTTTAACCTTGACCTTCTGGACATTGGAATTCCAGATTCTGTTGGATCTTCTATGTGAATGGCTGACGTTATTTCCGAAATGTGCACCTTTGCCACAAACTTCACATTTTGCCATAATAACACCTCCTCACGTTTCAAATTTCAGGCGACAACGTTAGTATCTTACCAGAGCCCTTTCCTAAATGCAAGGAAAACTTCATGTTTTCTTCCCTCGCTCCTCTGCCGTGCAAATGTCCGCAAGGCACGGGTCATGACCGAAGATTTCCGGCACCTTCTCCCCCCATCCGGCAGAAGATATCAATTCAGCAGTGCCTCACGCAGAGGCGGAATCAGCTGTTTCTTGCGGCTCACTACGTTTTTAAGGAGCACCCTTCCTCCGGACGCCTCCACGCCGAACGCCCGGCTCACAATATCATCCGCATCTTTTCCGACATACAAAAGTTCCGTGCTCTCGCTGAGAACGGATGTCAGCATATAGAAAATCATGGAATTTCCGGATCCGACCAGTGCAGCAGGAAGATATTCTTCCACCAACTCTCCGGCCTCTTTGTAAGCCTTCCCGCTCATAAAGAAACCCTGTCCGACCGCCAGCATAGTATCTCCTATGTTGAATTCCTTATAATCCGTGTGAAGGACATCCTCTGCATCGCGCCCCGTCATGTCCTCTCCTGCTTCGAACATTTTCTTTCCGTATTCCTCGATGTCCTCTTCGCAGATCTGTGCCAGCTCTTTCGCTGCAGCCTTGTCCACCAGCGTGCAGGTCGGAGAATGGAACATCAGCGTATCGGAC
>CAVAJA010000036.1:0-5175 GCA_963588615.1 Lachnospiraceae bacterium
CATCGATATCGGGATCATTGAGAATTTCCCGCATCTCACGAATTTTGTCCTTGTTTCCGGTAGCAAAAACAATCTGCAGTCTCATTTTGTTTCCGTCCTTCCGTTTTGCTGCCCGGGCTTTGGCCCCGGGAACATATAGAAATAGGTTTTCAGCATTCCGTTGTAAATCTTACGGTTCTTACGGCTCTTGAGGTTCAGTGCCTTTTCGGCGTCCTTGTAGGAGGTGATGACATACATTGACCAGCTGTTCAGTGACCGGAAGCGCTCGCCAAGTGTTCGATAGAGGCGAATCAGGTCCTCTTCCTGACCGCTTTCAAGGCGCTCGCCGTAAGGCGGGTTGGTGACAATAAAGCCGTAGGAACGCGGATGCGACAGCTCCTGGACCGGGCGAACCTGAAAATGAATCATGTGGTCTACACCGGCGAGTTTGGCATTTTCTCTTGCGGCATATACGGCATCACGGTCGATATCATAACCCTGAAGGTCGCAGTCGGCATTGAGGTCGATTTCATCGCGAAGCTCACGGCGAACCTCCTCCCATAAAGAGGTTGGGACAAGGTCGGTCCAGCTCTCTGCAGTAAAGCTTCGGCTGAGTCCGGGAGCAATGTTGGCACTGATCATCGCAGCTTCGATGAGAAAGGTACCGGAGCCGCAGAAAGGATCCACGAGGGTCCTGCCGGGTTTCCAGGGAGTCAATGACAAAAGACCGGCCGCCAGGTTTTCTGCAATGGGAGCGGCAACCTTATATTTGCGGTAACCTCTTTTGTGCAGGGAATCGCCGGTGGTGTCAATGGCAGCTGTCACCTCATCCTTTTTGAGAAAGACGCGAACGGGAAAAGAACTGCCGGTCTCGGGAAAAGTGGTGAAGGCATAATGCTCTGCCATGCGGGTAACCATCGCTTTTTTCATGACGGATTGGATGTCGGAGGGCGAAAAGAGCTTTGATTTTACACTGGAGGCTTTCGTGACCCAGAAACGTGCATCCTTTGGAAGATACTCCTCCCATGGAATGTTTTTTGTTCCCTGAAAGAGTTCTTCAAAGCTCTCAGCGTGGAAGGAGCCGACCTTTAAAAGAATGCGCTCAGCGGTCCGAAGGCTTAAATTAGCCCGCACGATGGCCTCTGCATCACCCAGAAAGGTGACGCGTCCGTCATCTACTGCGGAAATCTCATAACCAAGATCATAAATTTCATTTTTTACAACGCTCTCCAGACCAAAATGGCAGGGAGCAATCAGTTCGAAGATGTGCATAAAAAAATCCCAGGCGGTTCGGCACGGCACAAAGGCCGATCCTAATAACAGTGAATGAAGTATCGGTGGTCCAGAGTCGGTGCACAGACCGCACAGTCTGACTTTGAACATCCCTCATTATAAATAAATACAGTGAAAAAGAACAATGCAAACTCAAAAAAAGAGATCCCCCGCAAGGGATCTCCTCTTAAGCCTGTATGATTACAGAAGGATACTGCTGCAATCCGATCAAATTCTAAATTGAAATTGGAAAATTAAACATTTCCCTGAGCCAGCATAGCATCAGCGACCTTCTCGAATCCGGCAATGTTGGCACCGGTTACGAAATCACCCTCATGGCCATACTTAGCAGCTGCACCAGCAACCTTGTTGTAGATGCCGACCATGATGCCCTTAAGCTTGGAATCAACCTCCTCGAAGGTCCAGGACAGACGTTCGGAGTTCTGGCTCATTTCGAGAGCGGATACAGCTACACCGCCTGCATTTGCTGCCTTTGCGGGCATGTAAAGGAAACCGCTTGCCTTGCGTGCCTGATCGTAAGCATCGATGGCATCTGCATCGGAAGGCATGTTGGCACCTTCTGCTACACACCAGCAGCCGTTTGCAATGAGAGTCTTTGCGGCTTCACCGTTGATTTCGTTCTGTGTTGCGCAGGGAAGAGCAATATCGCACTTCACGCCCCAAGGCTTCTCGCCTTCGTAGTAGGTAGCACCTGCAACCTGCTCAGCGTACTCCTTGATTCTTCCTCTGTGGCCGTTCTTAATGTCCATAACAACATCAAGCTTGATTCCGTCAGGATCGTAAACATAACCGTTGGAATCGGAGCAGGTAACCGGCTTCGCACCGAGCTGCTGCAGCTTCTGGATTGCATACTGAGCAACATTTCCGGATCCGGAAACAACAACGGTCTTGCCCTCCAGAGATTTGCCGGCACCCTTTACCATTTCATCTGTGATGTAGACAAGTCCATAGCCGGTTGCCTCGGTACGTGCAAGAGATCCGCCGAAGCTAAGGCCCTTGCCTGTGAGAACACCCTCGTAAAGGCCGGTAATTCTCTTGTACTGACCGTACAGGTAACCGATCTCGCGTCCGCCGACACCGATATCACCGGCAGGAACATCCGTATCTGCACCAATGTACTTGAAGAGCTCTGTCATGAAGCTCTGGCAGAAACGCATAACCTCTGCATCAGACTTGCCCTTGGGATCAAAATCGGAGCCGCCCTTGCCGCCGCCGATCGGCAGACCGGTCAGCGAATTCTTAAAGATCTGCTCAAAGCCGAGGAATTTCAGAATAGACTGGTTTACGGAAGGATGGAAACGAAGGCCTCCCTTGTAGGGACCGATTGCAGAATTGAATTGAACGCGGTAGCCGAGATTCACCTGCTGAACGCCCTTATCGTCAACCCACGGAACACGGAAGGTGATGATGCGCTCAGGCTCTACCAGACGCTCCAGAAGAGAATTCTTCCGATAAACCTCTTCATTTGCCTCTACGATGGGAGCCAGTGTATCCAGTACTCTCTTAGCTGCCTCAAGAAATTCGGGTTCGTATGCGTGCTTCTCTACCAGACGTGCATACACTTCTTCAACATATGACATAGTCTTCCTCCTATTTCATCCATGCCTAAGAATTGAATAACGATGTACGGTTACGGTGTGTCCTGCATACACTGAGCCTGCAGGACGAGCCCCCTTGCACGCCAGATGATATACGACAGCACCTGCCTGATATCCGCCTGACCATCCTTGGCACAAATTCCAAAGCGGAATACAGATGCATGTCAATTTGTATAACTGTATACAAAAACACTGTCTGCATTATACGTGGTTGGAAGGGGAGTCACAAGTATTTTTCTGCTAAGGAAACGTAAGTTCAAAACAAACCCGATGAAAAAAGAATAATGAGCAGAGAAGGAAATGAAAAAAATATGACTGTGGGCGACCTGCCATCGATACACTCGCATAAAAGCCGGGACATCGGAACGGATGCGGTCTGTTTTTACAGGAGAGGAAAAACCGGCACAGAACAGCTGTGCCGGTGATAATAATTCATTGACAAGAAGGACAATCACAGAAGCTGAATACCCTTCGCAAGGCATCCCTTCGCAATATCTTCAGGCCACAGTGAGCATTGAACTTCTCCGATGTGAGCCTTCCGAAGGAAGAACATGCAGATGCGGGACTGGCCGATGCCGCCGCCGATGGTATAAGGGAGCTCCTTGTTCAGAATGGCCTTCTGGAAGGGAAGCTTTGCACGATCCTGACAGCCTGCCTTCTCAAGCTGCTCCGCCAGAGACGTCTCATCCACGCGGATTCCCATGGAGGAGAGCTCCAGTGCAATGTCCAATACCGGATAGTAAACCAGAATATCCGCATTCAGTGCCCAGTCATCATAATCCGGAGCACGTCCGTCGTGGGGCTTTCCATTCTCAAGTTTATCTCCGATCTGCATAATGCAGACAGCGCCCTTTACACGGGTAATGTGATATTCTCTCTCCTTCGGAGTATACTCCGGGAACATTTCCTCCAGCTCCCTGGTCGTGACAAAAAAGATGTCCTCGGGCAGGATCTCAGAGATGTAATCGTAACGGATGGACATATATTTTTCGGTCTTGCGGAGCACATGATATACCGTGCGCACAACAGACTTCAGGGTTTCAAGGGTTCGATCCTCTTTGCGGATAATCTTTTCCCAATCCCATTGATCCACATAGATGGAATGAATGTTGTCCGTGATTTCATCGCGGCGGATTGCACTCATATCCGTATAAAGACCCTCTCCGACTGCAAAGCCGTATTTCTGCAGTGCATAGCGCTTCCACTTGGCAAGAGACTGCACAACCTCAGCCTCTCTGCCGTTTTGCTCCAGGATATCAAAGGAAACCGGACGTTCCACACCGTTGAGGTTGTCATTCATTCCGGAAGAAGGATCTACGAACAACGGCGCAGATACGCGCAGAAGATTTAACCGTTCTGCCAGCATATTCTGAAAGAAATCCTTAACAACCTTGATGGCGACCTGAGTCTCATGCAGGTTCAGGGCAGATTCATAGCCCTTTGGAATGGTTAGATGCTCCATGTGTGCCTCTTTTCTTTTATTCTGAGTATTGCATGTTATAAAATATTGAAAGGTGTTGAAGTTTTAAGAAGAAAGGAACATAATGTTCCTGGATATGTCAAAGGATTGACATATTGGCTTTCCCTAAAAAAACAACCGCTAATATTAAAGCGCATTTAGGTGGTCTTTTCAAGCATGGAGGGACATAGATGCATTCCTCCGGCGGATAACAGGTTATGCGGATGCTTCCCTCATCCGGCGGTATGGAGGACGGAAAATAGGTAGGGGGAGAATAAAAAATCAGACAAAATAATAAGTGTGAAAATTCTAAAAAATGGCGATATACGACATTTACATTTGTTTGAGTACAGATATAATGGGGAAAACGTCATCTGTGAGTGATGGATGGCCTTGAAGGTCCCTTTACGGATGGGCAATGAGTGACTTCAAACTGGCCAAAAATTGCTCGTCCGCCGGATGAAAATGACCGGTGGAGAATCGGCTGCGGTTCCGCAGACATTCGGGTAGATGATCTCGATGTGATTAAGGATATCGAGGGAATGCGGAACGATCGTGCGTATGACAAAGGAGGTTGGATATGAGAACCAGCAGGAAGATTAAGCTTGCACCGCAGGATGTACAGGAGTTCGTTCATGCGGCAGAGCGTTGTGATTTTGATGTAGATGTTGCCAATGATTGTTATGGAAGATATGTTGTAGATGCAAAATCCTTTCTGGGTGTGATGGGGTTGGATCTGGGAGGATGTCTTGTGGTGTCCTACAGCGGATACGACGAGAGCTTCGAGGAGTATTTGAACGGTAAAAGGATTGCAGTGTAGAACTCGCACGGCACTGTATGCAGATG
>CAVAJA010000037.1:0-23065 GCA_963588615.1 Lachnospiraceae bacterium
CATCAGCGGAGGCCCGGGAACCGGCAAAACCACCACCATCAACACCATCATTCGTTTTTTCCTGTCGGATATGAAATCCGTGCTGCTGGCTGCACCCACGGGACGTGCAGCCAAACGCATGACAGAGGCAACCGGACACGAGGCAATGACGCTTCACCGGCTCCTTGGCTATAAGGCGGCAAAAGAAGAGGAGGCGGAACCGGCAGGCGGCGCAGAAGAGGACTGGCGCTTTGACAAGGATGAGGAAAATCCTCTGGAGGCGGATGTTATTATCATTGATGAGATGTCTATGGTGGATCTTTATCTGTTCCACGCCCTGCTCAGAGCAGTCCGTCCCGGAACCAGACTCATTATGGTGGGAGATATTCATCAGCTGCCCAGTGTCGGTCCGGGACGGATTCTGCAGGATCTGATGGAGTCGGAGCGGTTCTGCAGCATTACGCTTCAGAAGGTTTTCCGTCAGGCACAGAAAAGTGACATTATCATGAATGCCCACCGAATTCTGCAGGGACTTCCTCTGGAGCTGAACAATCATTCAAAGGATTTCTTTTTTCTGGAGCGGAAGGATCCGCAGGTGATGTACAAGCACATCGTGATGCTGATGCGTCAGATGCTGCCGAATTATGTGGGAGGGAGTCAGGATGACATTCAGGTTCTCACGCCGATGCGGAAAGGAGCGCTGGGATGTATTCGGCTCAATGAGGTGCTGCAGAGTGTTCTGAATCCGCCGGCGCAGGGGCGGGCGGAGACGATTGCCCATGATCAGACCTTTCGTGTCGGCGATAAGGTGATGCAGACCAGGAACAATTACCAGATCGAATGGGAAATTCCCGGGAATTTCGGTATGGCACAGGAAAAAGGAACGGGAGTGTTCAACGGAGATTTTGGAATCATTTCGGAGGTGGATAAGGACAATGCGGAAGTGATCGTCTGTTTTGACGAGAATAAAATCGTGCATTATCCATTCACACAGCTGGATGATCTGGAACTGGCCTACGCCATTACGGTACATAAGTCTCAGGGATCGGAATATCCGGCGGTGATCATGCCTCTTTTGTCGGGGCCCTCCGGGCTGTTTAATCGAAATCTTCTGTATACGGCGGTCACCAGGGCGCGGAAATGTGTGGTCCTTCTGGGGGATCCGGAAACGGTGAATCGAATGGAGCAGAATATCAGCACCTATACCAGATATTCCGGTCTGAGGGACCGAATCAGGGAGATCAGCTCATGAATCGGAACAAAGGACAGATTCTGTGCAGTACGGCAGTAAATCTGCTGTTTCCCAGGCGGTGTCCTGTCTGCGATGAGGCCGTTCGGCCCTTCGGAGTACTGATCTGCAGGGAATGCGAGGAAAAACTTCTGCCGAAAGCATTGTCAGAAAAGGATGCGCTGTGCTGCCGCTGCGGCAAGCCGCTGTCGGATCCCGGGGCAGAGTTCTGCGGAGACTGTGAAGGTGTGCGCAGTTTCTATGTGAAGGGGTGTGCGGCATATCGTTACCGGGATGTGTCCGGTGCCCTGTATCGGCTGAAGTATGAAGGCAGAGCAGAGTATGCGGAGTGGATGGGAGATCAGATGGCGGGACGAATTCTCGAAGAATTCGGACGTGTTGGAGCGGATATGCTGATGCCGATCCCGATTTCGAAGGAAAGAGAGAAAAAGCGAGGCTATAATCAGGCGGCTCTTCTGGCGGAACGAATTTCGAGGACAACAGGAATTCCGGTGAACCAGGATTGCCTTGTCCGGAAAACGGATACGGCAGTTCTGCGCAGCATGGGTGCGCTGGACCGGCGCAATAAAATCAAAAACGCTTTTATTGCCTCTGGTGTTGATGTAAAATCTAAAATAATTATGCTGATCGACGATATCTATACGACCGGCGCTACAGTGGATACCTGCGCCGAAAAGCTGATGGAAAAGGGCGCTGCTGCGGTGTACTGCGCGGTGCTGGCAATCGGAGAGGACTCCTGTACACAGGGGCAGCGCAGATGAGACAACGGATCCGGAGAAGTGATGCGGATCGATGCGAGGATGACGATGATCAATCAGAATCAGGTTCGCCGGATGACGAGAATGGCGGCGTATGAGGACACAGAGGGCGGAAAGGATGCCAGGATAACCCAGTATTTTCGGGTGGATTATCTGACCAAGCAGGCGCTGATCACCTTTGTGTGTGCAACGGCTGCGTTCCTGATTTTGTTCGGTGCGTATGTGATCTATCACTTTGATGACGTGATTGACAGAATATACAACTCCAATCTGCAGGGATTTTTGGTGCGGGTTATCCTGCAGTATGCTGCCTTTGTCGGCATACTGATCGGAATTACACTCGTTGTATACGGCGCCCGCTACAACAAGGCGAGACGCCGGCAGAACGGTCTTCGAAAGGATATATTCCAACTGGCACTGAGGTACAGGAGACGGTAATGCTGCGGCATTGCCACAGAGGAAGGAAAGCTGACACGGTATGACGACACTGCTGGAGCTGAGGGAGAAAGCTCTCTTGGCATATGCGCAATACGAGAGATATATCAATATGGCGGCGAGGTTTCTGGTGACCCTGCTGGCGCTTGTGGTAATCAATGGACAGATCGGATATCAGAAGACCCTGTCGGGCGTTCTGCCGACAGTGATCATCGCACTTCTGGGGACGGTGTGTCCGCCGAATCTGATGGTTGTGATCTTCGGGCTGGTCATTCTGCTGCATCTGTATTCTCTTTCCATGGAGGCTGCAGCTGTGGGAGCGGTGCTTTTTCTGGTTTTGCTGTTGGTGTATCTTCGCTTCACACCGGGGGACACGATGCTCCTTTTGCTTTATCCGGTCTGCCGAGCAGCAGGACTGCAGTACGCACTTCCGATTGTGGGAGGACTGCTGTTTACGCCGGCCAGCGGAGTCACGGTGGCAGTGGGTGTGATCGTGGACAGCTTCCTTCGCTTCGTGCATCAGAATGAAACAACGATCAGCAGCGCAGGTGAAACCGGTTCCACGGACAGTATGATGAGCAGCCTGCAGTTTCTGATGGATGGAATTATGCAGGATAAAGCGATGATGGTTCTGGCAGCTGCGGTCGTGGTGGGAACCATTGCGGTATATGTGGTTCGTCGATTATCCATTCCGTATGCCTGGATTGCAGCAGCCGGTACAGGAAGTCTTCTGCAGCTGGTGGTTGTGCTGATAGGGGTGCTGACACAGAATGCAGCAATCAATGTGGGACTGGCTTTTGTTGGGGTACTGGCAGGATTCGCCGCAGGCGCCGTTCTGTCATTCCTTCTCTTTAATCTGGATTACACCAGAATGGAGATCACGCAGTTCGAGGATGATGAGTACTACTATTACGTGAAGGCCGTTCCGAAGAATTCACTTGCAAGTCCGCGCAGAACCGTGCGGACAGTAAATGCCAGAAAAGGAGCAGGCGGTCATGTCGGTGCCCACGGTCAGGGCAGGAATGCGGACTCCTATCGCGGAGGCCGGGAACCGCTTTGGGAAGAGCCGGTGTATGAAGAACCGGTGTATGAGGAATCGGACTACGGAGATACTCCTCAGGATGAATACGAGGATGAGTTCGGGGAGGACTTTTGATGCTGCAGGTCTGCGGCAGGAATTGATCAGAAGGTAAGAATGGAATTAATTCGGGAAACACTTGGCAATTACATAGAGATACTGCAGATTCCGAGTCTGACATGGTCTGACGTAGTGGAAATTCTGATCATTGCTTTTTTGCTGTACCACATCATTGTATGGGTTCAGAATACGAGAGCATTTGCGCTGGTAAAGGGACTGCTCTTTATCGGCGTCTTTATTATTCTGGCATGGCTGTTCAATATGACCACTATTTTGTGGATTGTACAGAATGTTGCCAGCATCGCGGTGATTGCATTGATCGTCATTCTGCAGCCGGAGCTGCGCTCGGCGATGGAGGAACTGGGGCAGAAAAAAGTGCTGTCCATGCTGTTTCGGGATAATTCAGGAAGGGGAGGACTGTTTTCAGACAGCACCATTTCAGAAATTGTGCGGGCCTGTGTCTCCATGGCACGGGTAAAGACCGGTGCGCTTATTGTCATTCGACAGAGCACACCGCTTCGGGAGTGGGAGAGAACCGGAATCGATCTGGATGCTGTGGTGTCCAGACAGTTGTTGATCAACATCTTTGAGAAGAATACACCGCTGCACGACGGCGCTGTTATCATTGCGGGGGACAGAGTAGTGGCGGCAACCTGTTATCTTCCGCTCTCAGACAATAAGCTTGACAAGGATCTGGGAACACGGCACAGAGCGGGCGTCGGAATTTCAGAGGTCACGGACTCACTGACCATCATTGTATCGGAGGAGACGGGGAAGATCAGCATTGCATATCGGGGGAATCTGGAGCTGGACGTTACGGGTGATGAGCTGCAGGCACGGCTTGTGAAGCTGCAGGATAAGGAAGTAGAAGAGCGCAGAAGGCTCTTGGCAGATCGGAAGGAAAAGGAGCAGGATGACAGAGAACAAGAACAGACCTCACATTCTGAATAACCTGGGAATGAAGCTGCTGGCACTTGCTGTTTCCATTGTTTTGTGGATGGTTGTCAGCAACATCAACGACCCGATGTCAACAAAACGGATTGCAAATGTGCAGGTGAAACTTCAGCACACTTCGCTGATTACGGATCAAGGTCAGGTTTATACGGTTCTGGACAATACAGATGTGGTTCCGGTTGTAACCGTGAGAGCCAGGCGCTCTGTTCTGGATGACCTGACGCGGGATGATATCGTGGCAACTGCGGACATAGAGAACATGACCAGCCTGAATACCGTGGAGATCAAGTATTCCTCTACGAGAAATGCCAGTGAAATTGAGAGCATTGACGGGAGTCTGGACAACGTCATGCTGTCCATTGAGGAGAAAATGACCGATTCCTTCCCGCTTGAAACAGAGACCAGCGGAGAACCGGAGGCCGGTTATGAACTGGGAAGCGTGACGCCGGAACAGAATCAGATTCGCGTATCGGGACCGGAATCTGTGGTATCTTCGATTGCTTCGGCAAAGGCAGTGGTGGATATTTCGGGGGCAATGAGCAGCATCACCACCTATGCGGACATTCGTCTGGTAGATGCAGACGGCAACAATGTGGATACTACGAACTTGAGTCTGAATATTACGTCGGTAAAGGTAAGCGTCACGATTTTGCCGCTGAAGACGGTTCCGATCGAGGTTGGAGTCAGCGGGGAACCGGCAGCAGGATACCTGCGGAACGGCGTTGTGACAGCCGATCCGGAGACCGTAAAGCTTGCTGGAAAGGCAACTGCCCTTGCGGAAATTGAAAAAATTCAGATTCCGGCATCCGCTGTGGATATTTCCGGCAGTACATCCAGCTATCAGACCAGCATCGATATCCGTGATTATCTGCCGGAGGGCGTGACCCTTGCGGACTCGCTGTCGGACGGGACGGTCAGAATTACAGTAGGAATTGAGCAGGCGGAGACATCCACCGTTTCGGTAGCTGTGTCGGATGTGAGGTTGGACAATATACCGGAAGGTTATCGTGCGGAGCTGTATTCCGTCAATGACGGTACCGGATCAGGCAGCAGGTTTTCGAGTACGGGAAATTTTGCGGTCAATGTTACGGGAATTACGTCCGCGGTCGACGCAATTAAGGCGGCAGATCTGACGGCGGTCATCGATGTGGGAAAATTGATCGGTGACACGGATAAGACGGATTACAGCGGCAGATATACAGGAGAAATCCAGATTACTACGCCGGAAGGAGTAGAAGTGAACAATGTAATCACGGCTACGGTGGATGTGATCTGGGATATGCAGGTAGACCAGGATGATCAGACGGCGCAGCGCTGAGAGAAACACGAATCCAAAGGAGACAGTCGTAAAAATGAGCAGAATGTTCGGAACAGATGGAGTACGGGGAGTTGCCAACCAGGAACTGACAGTGGATCTTGCCATGCAGCTGGGACAGGCCGGAGCATACGTCCTCTCAGAGAAAAAAAGCGACAGAAAGCCGCTGATCATGGTGGGCTGTGACACCAGGAGGTCCGGGGACATGCTGGCAAATGCACTGATGGCAGGAGCATGTTCTGTGGGAGCGGATGTCGTATATCTCGGGATTCTCCCGACGCCGGCAGTGGCTTATCTTGCAAAGGTACATCACGCGGACGCCGGTGTGGTGATCAGCGCATCCCACAATCCGATGGAATTCAACGGGATCAAGTTCTTTGATGGAAACGGATATAAGCTTCCGGATGCGGTGGAGGATGAGATTGAGGCGCAGATTCGGAATCATATGGCCGATATTACATTTCCAACAGGAGAAGGCGTAGGACACATCGAGTATCAAATGGATGCCTGGCATGAATATGTGGATCACTCGGTAGAGACGGCGCCTGTGAATCTGACCGGAATGAAGGTGGTCGCAGATGCGGCAGAGGGTGCGGCATATCTTTCGAATATCGAGGCACTTCGCAGCCTGGGAGCGGAGGTGATTCCGATCCACAATGAACCGGATGGAATCAATATCAACCGGCAATGCGGATCCACTCACATGGAGGAACTGCGGGAAAGGGTACTGAAGGAAAAGGCTGATATCGGAATTGCTTTTGATGGGGATGCAGATCGCTTTCTTGCTGTCGATGAGAATGGAGAGATGGTGGACGGAGATAAGATTATGGCCATCATCGGCAGGAGCTTCAAGGAGAAGGGACTCCTGAAGGGAAACCGCATTGTGGCTACGGTCATGAGTAATCTGGGATTCTTCATCATGGGCAAAGAGAACGGCATTCAGATTGAGCGCACAAAGGTCGGAGATCGATACGTTCTGGAGAGAATGAAAGAACTGGACTCCAATCTTGGAGGCGAGCAGTCCGGGCACATCATCTTTTTGGGAGAGAATACAACAGGGGACGGTCTGCTGTCCTGTCTGCATCTGCTGCAGGTGATGAAGGAGACGGGGAAACCGCTGTCAGAGCTTGCCGGAATCATGAAAAAATATCCGCAGGTGCTCATCAATGCGCATGTGGACAATACGAAAAAAGAGCACTACCTGGACTATCCGGAAATTGTCACAGACATTGAAACGCTGGAGAAGGAATTTGACGGAAAGGGAAGAGTTCTGATCCGTCCTTCGGGGACGGAACCGCTGGTGCGGGTCATGATAGAAGGAGAGGATCAGGACGTCCTGCAGGAAAAGGCAAAGGCATTGGCAGAACTCATTGAGAAGGTCATGGCGTGAATCTTGTCACGCAGAAATGAATCTGCTATCATAATCCGAAGGGTGCGCCGGTTGAAGCGGTGCATTCGGGGCCGCATGACGCGGGACAGCAGGGGAGTCGTGTCTGTGTGAATGCGGAGAGAAGGCAAGGGAACAGAGGATGGTTAGTCAGAAGGTTACTATTAAAAATCCAACGGGGCTGCACCTATGCCCGGCCGGCATCCTATGTAAGGAAGCAATGGAATTCAAATCACTGATCACATTTCAGTTCAGAGATACAACCGCGAACGCAAAGAGTGTCCTGTCGGTCCTCGGCGCGTGCGTAAAATCAGGCGATGAGATTGAATTTTTCTGCGATGGTCCGGACGAGAAGGAGGCTTTGGCCGCACTTGTTGCTCTGGTGGAAGACGGATTCGGAGAATAATTTAAGAGATGAGAAAGCGAACCTGCCCGGCTTGTATCCGGGCAGGTTTTTGCGTCTAAGGAGGATGAAAATGAAGAACGTAGAGCGTTATCAGAGAGTTCCGGTGATGCATTATCCGGAGAGGGAGTGGCCGAACAAGGAGATCCAGAAAGCTCCGATTTGGACCAGCGTTGATCTTCGTGATGGGAATCAGGCACTGGTGGATCCTATGGTGGTGTCGGAGAAACTCGAATTGTGGAACCTTTTGATGAAGCTCGGCTTCAAGGAAGTGGAGGTTGGATTTCCGGCGGCAAGTCAGATTGAATTTGACTTTATTCGCAAACTGATCGAAGAGAATCGAATTCCGGAGGATGTACGGATCCAGGTTCTGTCTCAGTGCAGAAAGGAACAGATTGATCGTACGTTTGAGTGCATCAAAGGCTGCAGACAGGCCATTGTTCACATCTATAATTCAACATCCACACTCCAGAGGGATGTTGTGTTCGGAAAGAGCATGGATGAGATCAAAGAGATTGCGATTCAGGGGACGAAATGGGTAAAGGAGAAGGCGGCGGATTTCCCTGGGAAAATCACACTGGAGTATTCCCCGGAAAGCTTCACCGGAACGGAAATGGACTATGCTGTTGAGGTTTGTACAGCAGTGCAGGATGTCTGGCAGCCCACGAAGGAGGACCCGATTATTTTCAATCTGCCGTCCACGGTGGAGATGACAACGCCGAATGTTTATGCAGATCAGATCGAGTATTGCAGCAGACATTTTAAAGATCGTGAGGCGATCATCCTCAGCGTGCATCCTCACAACGACAGAGGAGAAGGCGTGGCGGCTACGGAACTGGCACTTCTTGCAGGTGCCGATCGTGTGGAGGGAACGCTTCTGGGAAATGGTGAGCGCACCGGAAACGTGGATATTCTGAACGTCGCCTACAACATGTTCTCTCAGGGAATTGAGCCGGAACTGAATCTGGAGAATATCAACGAGATTATCGATGTATGTGAGCGTGTCACGAAGATGAAGGTGGACGCGCGTCATCCCTATGCGGGCAAGCTGGTATTTACGGCATTTTCGGGTTCCCACCAGGATGCCATCAACAAGGGAGTGGCAGCGATGCGGGAGCGAAAGTCCGTCACCTGGCAGGTTCCTTATCTTACCATTGACCCTGCCGACATCGGACGCAAATATGAGCCGATTGTACGCATCAATTCACAGTCGGGAAAAGGCGGAGTTGCCTTTGTCATGGACACCTATTATGGATTCAAGCTGCCGAAGACCATGCAGCGTGAGTTCGCCGATGTGGTACAGTCCGTCAGTGAGAAAGAAGGAGAGGTTCCGCCGGAGGAGATCATGCAGATGTTCCGGGAGGAATATCTGGAGCGCAAAGAGCCGCTTCATTTCCGCAAGCTTCAGGTGGTGGAAATAGGAGAAGGGAAGAAGACCGAGTTCGACACACAGGTTACGGTCGAATTTACGGACTACGGTCTGACGCGCAGCTTCACTGCTGTCGGCAACGGTCCGCTGGATGCGGTGCGCAGAGGACTGCACGAGTACTTTGATTATGATATTCGGATTCTGGACTATGAGGAGCATGCGCTGAAGGCAGGCTCCGATTCACAGGCAGCAGCGTATATTCATCTTATGGACTCCCGCAGCGGCAAGGCAACGTATGGCGTCGGGGTGAGTTCCAATATTACGAGAGCATCGGTGCGGGCTGTCTTCTCGGCGATGAACCGCCTGGGCCTCGGCGCAAGAGAAAGTTTTGAAAATTTTTAAACGTTCAGCACATCGCAATTTCAATGGGAATCGGCTGCCTGCAGCCGGATTCACACTTGAAATTGCGATGCGGCCAAGGAGCGAAGCTCCTGTGGCCGACAGAATCGAGGTTTTCCGAAGGAAAAGCGAGATTCTGTGCTGAAGAAAAAGTGAGGTGCCAAGGAGCGAAGCTCCTGTGGCCGACAGAATCGAGGTTTTCCGAAGGAAAAAACAGCCAAGGAGCGAAGCATATAAATGACACAGATCAGCAGGGAGCAGCTGCAGCAGCTGAAGGATGTTCTGCAGTCAACCCCCTATATTCAATACAACGGCATTAAAATCGACACAATCTGCATGGAAGAGGCTACCATGCATCTGGACATGCGGCACGAATATGAAAATCCGTACGGCATGGCTCACGGTGGTCTGCTGTTCACGCTGGTCGATACGACCGCAGGCACGACGGCCAGAGCAGACGGGCGCAAATACGTAACATTGAATGCAAATATCAATTATCTGCGCAGTGGAAAGGGATCCGGCAGGATCCGGTCCTGCGGCAAGGTTGTGCACAGAGGCAGAACGACGACCGTTGTTGATGTTTCTGTAAAAGATGAAGAAGATCAGGTTCTGTGCACGGCAGTTGTTACGATGTTCTGTATTTCAGAGCATTGATGCAGCATCAGGAGACCTCTGCTATGGACCGCGCATGGTGCGCGGCGATGCGGAGGATCATAGATAAAAGGAGAATCAAATGGCAGATCAAAAGAAACTGGTATCTGAAATCACCTCAATGGACGAGGACTTCACCCAGTGGTACACCGATGTATGTACCAAAGCGGAGCTGATCGGTTACTCTCACATCAAAGGCTTCACCATCTTCAAGCCGGCGGGATATGCATTGTGGGAAGCAATCCGCGACCATCTGGATCGCAGATTCAAGGCAACCGGCGTACAGAACGTTTATATGCCGATGCTGATCCCGGAGAGCCTTCTTGCAAAGGAAGGGGAACTGGTGAACGGATTTGCACCGGAGGTGGCCTGGGTTACGGCAGGCGGGAATGAGCCTCTGACGGAAAGACTCTGTGTGCGTCCTACTTCTGAAACAGTTTTCTCTGATTTTTATAAGGATGATGTGCATTCCTATCGTGATCTGCCGAGGCTGTACAATCAGTGGTGTTCTGTGGTTCGCTGGGAAAAAGAAACCAGACCGTTCCTTCGGTCTCGCGAGTTTCTCTGGCAGGAGGGACACACCATTCATGCCACAAAGGAAGAGGCGGAGGAGAGAACGCAGCAGATGCTGAACGTGTATGCGGATTTTCTGGCGGAGGATGTTGCAATCCCTACGATCAAGGGACGCAAGACCGACAAGGAGAAATTTGCAGGAGCGGAGGCGACCTACACCATTGAGGCCCTGATGCATGACGGCAGAGCACTGCAGTCTGGAACAAGCCACTTCTTCGGGCAGAAGTTTGCAGAGGCATATGACATCACTTTTACAGACAAGGACAACAAGCTCAAATACGTATGGCAGACTTCCTGGGGCATGACGACCCGTATCATCGGTGCCATGATCATGGTGCATGGGGACAACCGCGGATTGGTGATTCCGCCCAAGATTGCGCCGATACAGGTGTGCATTATTCCGATTCAGCAGCGGAAGGACGGCGTGTTGGATAAGGCTTATGAGATTCGTGATATGCTCTCGAACTTCCGCGTGAAGGTGGATGATTCCGACAAGAGTCCGGGATATAAATTCTCGGAACAGGAGATGAGAGGAATTCCGCTTCGCGTGGAGATTGGTCCAAGAGATATCGAAAACGGTGTTTGCGTGGTGGTTCGCCGCGACACCTCAGAGAAGATTGAGGTGCGCATTGATGAACTGGCGGGCAAGGTGGAGGAGCTGCTGCCCAAAATGCAGCAGGAAATGTACAACCGCGCGAAGGAACTTCTGGACAGCAAGACCTATACCGCCTGCAGCGAGGAGGAATTTAAGAAAATCTTTGAAGAGAAAACAGGCTTTGTAAAGGCAATGTGGTGCGGTGATCAGGCCTGCGAGGACGCGATAAAGGAAAAATACGGTGTTACCAGCCGATGCATTCCTTTCGAGCAGGAGCAGATCGCAGGAACGTGCGTCTGCTGCGGCAAGCCGGCGGCAAAGATGGTTTACTGGGGAAAAGCATATTGATGCACTGCAGGCGAGAGGTTCAAATCGATATTCCTGACGGAGCAGAGCAGATTCTGCGCACGCTCCGGGAGGCAGGGCATGAGGCTTACGTAGTGGGGGGCTGTGTTCGAGACAGTCTCCTGCAGCGGGTGCCGGATGACTGGGACATCACCACCTCTGCGAGACCGGAGGAAGTGAAATCCCTTTTTCGCCGTACTGTTGATACCGGGATCCAGCACGGAACCGTTACGGTGATGATCGGCAGAGAAGGCTATGAAGTTACGACCTATCGTGTGGATGGAGAATATGCGGATGGAAGGCACCCGAAGCAGGTGACCTTCACGCCGAGCCTTCTGGAGGATCTCAAGCGCAGGGATTTTACCATCAATGCCATGGCTTACAGTCCGGAGGAAGGACTGGTGGACGAGTTCGGCGGAATGGAGGATCTGGAGAGGGGGATTCTTCGTGCGGTAGGAGATCCTGTTCTGCGATTCACAGAGGATGCACTGCGAATGATGCGGGCCGTTCGTTTTTCGGCGCAGCTGGGCTATGAGATTGAAGAAAAAACCCGGGACGGCATTCGCGGGCTCTGTCAGAATCTTCGGCTGGTCAGTGCAGAGCGTGTGCGGACAGAACTGGACAAATTGTTGTGTTCGCCGCATCCCGGAAAGCTGAGGGAACTTTATCTGCTGGGAATTCTGGATGTAATTTTACCGGAATTGTCGGACTGCATGATCTGCGAACAGAATAATCCGCATCATTGCAGCACCGTGGGGGAGCACATCATACGCTCCGTGGAAAATATCCGAAGAGATAAGGTGCTGCGCCTGACCATGCTGCTGCACGATATCGCAAAACCTCTCACGCGTATGACGGATGAAAAGGGAGTGGATCATTTCCACGGGCACGTTCCAAAGAGTGCACAGATGGCAGATGAGATTCTCCGAAGACTGAAATATGACAACGATACGAGAAAGACGGTTGTGAAGCTGATCCGATGGCATGACTGCAAATTGGGGGAGGATCTTCCGCAGGTTCGACGCAGTCTTTCAGAGCTGGGGAAGGAATATTTTAATCCCCTTATGGAGGTGAAAGAGGCTGACTGCATGGCACAGTCCGATTACTGCCGCGAAGAGAAGAAAGCGGAGATCACACAATGGAGGCAGCAGTATGAACAGATTTGTCAGGCAGGAGATCCGCTCACAATTTCCGAACTTGCGGTGAGCGGAAAGGATCTGATTGCAAACGGAATTCATCCGGGAACGGAGCTGGGACAGATCCTCTGCAGGATGCTTGAGGAGGTTCTGGAATATCCGGAGCACAACACAGCGGAGTATCTTCTCAGTACTCTTTCGGACGATTGAGGGTCTGGTAAAAATAGGAACCAATCGGCACAAATCCCTCGAAAACAGGCGGATTTCTTGACAAAACGGAGAGCAGCACGTATATATAGACGTGTACAAAATGAAAAAAGCGGGCACGTGCCCAATCATGTATTCTAGGAGGATTTACGAAATGAATAAGACCGAACTTGTAGCTGCCATCGCAGAGGCGACCGATCTCAGCAAACAGCAGGCTGAGGCAGCTTTGAAGGCTTTTGTAGGAACTGTTGCAGAGGAACTGAAGAACGGCGGAAAGGTTCAGATCGTTGGATTTGGTACCTTTGAGGTTTCTGAGAGAGCTGCCAGAGAGGGACGCAATCCTCATACCGGCGAGACCATGGAGATTAAGGCTTCCAAGGCTCCGAAGTTCAAGGCCGGTAAGGCTCTGAAAGATGAGATCAACGCTTAATTTTGAGCGTCTCCTCACAGAACAAAGATATCAGACAGGGAACAATAAAATGTCCGGGGAAGCAATTCTCCCGGACATTTTGAATATGAATTCCGAATTACTACAGTGTAAGAGAAATGATATGAGATTGGATAAATATCTGAAGGTTTCCAGATTGATCAAGCGGCGCACTGTGGCCAATGAGGCCTGCGATAACGGCCGCGTGACGCTGAACGGAAAAACAGCGAGAGCCAGCGCAGAGGTGAAGCCGGGAGATGTCATAACAATTTCCTTCGGTGACAAGGAGGTTCGTGCAGAGGTTCTTGCCGTACAGGAGACAGTCCGGAAAGATGCGGCTCAGGATCTGTTCCGGTACCTGTGACAGAGGTGCATGGGAGTGCGGGCATAACCTGCGGATCAGAGGTGACAGGGAGTGACAAAGGTCAGGCGGAAAATTAAATATCAGAAGCGTGCGCAGAATCGCCTCAGTATGGCCCTGGCTGCCGTCGTCATGGTGGCGATTGTAATCGTTGTGCTGATTAAGGGAATGCAGCTGCGGACTCAGCTGAAGGAATACGAACAGACAAAAGAGCAACTGCAGGAGCAGATTGATTCGGAAGAGCAGAGGACGCAGGAGCTGGAAGAATATTCCAAGTATACACAGACGGACGAGTATGTGGAGAAGGTGGCACGCGAGAAACTCGGTCTTGTGAAAAAAGGAGAGATTGTATTCCGCAACACCGGAGAGGAGGCCTCATCCGGAACATCGGAAGCGTCCGAAAGTGTATCAGCGGACACAGCAAAAGATACCGCAGGGGAGGATTCTGCTGGGACAACGGAAGTTTCGACCGGGACAGCAGCATCGGAAGAGGCTGCAGCAGATGGCGGCGCGGCGGCAGCGGAAGCTGCAGGAACGCAGGAAGGTGAAACAGCAGAGGAAAGCGCTGCAGAGAATTCAGCAGAAGAGGCTACGGCACAGGAATGAATCTGGAAGCTCGGGTATATGACACGATACATCGACAGCACATGATAACTCCGGGGGATCATATTGTGATCGGCGTTTCAGGCGGCGCGGATTCCATCTGCCTGCTCCATGTTCTGAAGGAACTGAAGGAGAGGCTGCAGGTGGAGCTCCGCGCCGTTCACGTCCATCACGGTCTGCGGGAGAGAGCAGAACAGGATGCGGACTATACCCGGAGATGCTGCAGACAGTGGGGAATTCCTCTTCGTGTGGTTTATGCCGATGTGAGACGGGAAGCGGAGAAGAGAGGACGCAGCATCGAGGAGACCGGGCGTGATATAAGGTACGCCTGGATGGAACAGGAAAGAACGGACTGGGAACGAGAGGATACCCTGCAGAAGAAAGAGGAGAAAGGTGCACCGGGCGGCAGCTTCCGAATCGCGGTGGCACATCATAAGGAAGATTGTGCGGAGACCGTGCTGCTCAATTTGTGCCGGGGAAGTTCTCTTGCGGGACTTACCGGTATTCGGGGAATGAGAGAAGAGATTATTCGCCCGCTGATTGACTGCAGCAGAGAAGAGATCGAGGATTACCTTCGGAAATACGGCATCGGCTGGTGTACGGATGAGACCAATCAGGATTATGCCATTACCCGGAATTATCTCAGGGGGGAGATCATACCGGGGCTGCAGGACCATGTAAATTCCAGGACGGTTGAGCATCTCTGCCGCACGGCAGAGGATCTGCAGGAGGCTGAGGATTTTCTGCGGCAGCAGACAAAGGAGGCACTTTCGGCGTGCTGTCTGATCCGAGGAGAATCCGGCGTACAGAGCACGCATGTGATTTACAGCAGGAAACGCATACAGGAACTGCATCCATATCTGAAGCGCAGGGTGCTGTATGCCGCTTTGCTGCAGGCAGCAGAGGGCGCGAGAGACCTGACGTATTCACATGTGGAGGAACTGGAACGTTTCGTTGGCAGCAGCGGCAGCGGCACACTGGATCTTCCGGGAGGCCTGCAGGCAGAAAAGGTTTACGACCGCTTTGAAATCGGCAAAAGAACGGAGCTGGATGCGCAGAAGGAACTGCGGGATGACAGGAGGCAGCTTCCGATATCGGAGAAGGATTACGAGGTGAGGGTATTCTCTTTTTCGGGAGACATCTCGCAGATCCCGCGCGGTTCATATACGAAATGGCTTGACTATGATAAAATAGGACGGTTTCCGGCATTTCGGAGAAGGCAGCCGTCAGATCGGATGGCGATCCGCGGCGGCGCCCATAAAAAGCTGGCAAGGATCATGGTAGATCTGAAGATTCCGGTTTCGCTGCGGGAGCAGATGATTCTGCCTGCAGCAGACAAAGAGATTCTGTGGATGCCGGGAGGGCCGATACATGCCGACTATATGGTTACAGAGGAAACGAAGAACATACTGGAGTTGAAGCTGCATATAGATAAAGCGGAGGATGAAAATGGCAGATAAGATATCGGTACTGATTCCGGAGGAGAAAATCGACAAAAGAATTCGGGAAATGGCTGCACAGATTTCAAAGGATTATGAGGGACGCAGGATTCGCATGGTGGGAATTCTGAAAGGAGCCAGCTTTTTTATGTGCGAGCTGGCAAAACGCATCACCGTACCTGTGTCTGTAGATTTTATGCAGGTGTCCAGCTATGGAAATGCTACGGAATCTACGGGCACGGTTCGCATCCGCAAGGATCTGGATGATTCCATTGAGGGACTGGATGTGATCATTGTCGAAGATATCGTAGATTCCGGAAGAACATTGGCATTCCTTGGAAATTTTCTGAAGAGCAAAGGCGCGAAGAGCATCCGGTACTGCACACTTCTGGATAAACCGGAACGCCGGGTGGTGGATTTAAAGGCAGATTATTACGGCTTTGCCGTGCCGGATCAGTTCGTTGTCGGCTACGGTATGGATTATGATCAGGAGTATCGAAACCTTCCTTACATCGGTGTGGTAGAGCAGTAGGAAACCGAGCAGAAGGCGAAACAGAAAGGAAATGCGTGGACAATAAGGATAACAAAGAGAAAAAAGTAAACAGGAATGCCGGAAATTATGCGGTCGTAGTACTGCTGATCATGCTGGTACTTTTTTTCATTGCAGAGTACATGAAGTCCGGCATGGAACAGGCGCAGAACACCTATACGCAGGAAGCCTTTGAGGAAGATCTGTCAAACGGAAAGGTAATGGCGGTTACGATCGTTCCCTATCAGGAGACACCGACCGGATATGCGAAGATTACGCTCCAAAATGGGACGCAGGAGACACTGTACGCAACGGATGTTACGGAAATCGAGGACATTGCCAGTGCGAACGGAGTTGCGCCGGTGGTAGAGGATGTCGAGAGACAGGGATGGCTGATGACCTACGTGCTGCCGCTTTTTGTTGTAGGGATTCTCTGCTTTATGATCTTTTATTTTATGAGCATGCAGCAGATGAGCGCCGGTGGATCGAATGCCAAGATGATGAATTTCGGCAAGAGCCGAGCGCGGCTGGCAGACGAGAAGAATCCGGTGACCTTTCAGGATGTGGCAGGGCTTCAGGAAGAAAAGGGAGATCTGGAGGAAATCGTAGATTTTCTGAAGGCTCCGGATAAATACACTGCACTGGGGGCAAGAATTCCCAAGGGCGTGCTGCTGGAGGGTGCACCGGGTACCGGCAAAACTTTGCTGGCCAAAGCTGTGGCGGGAGAGGCGGGAGTTCCGTTTTATTCCATCTCCGGCTCAGATTTTGTGGAGATGTTCGTTGGAGTCGGCGCCAGCCGTGTCCGCGATATGTTTGCAGAGGCCAAGCGGAACTGCCCGTGCATTGTGTTCATTGATGAGATCGATGCGGTGGCAAGGCGCAGAGGAACGGGCGTCGGAGGAGGCCATGACGAGAGAGAACAGACCCTGAACCAGCTGCTGGTGGAAATGGACGGCTTCGGCGTCAATGAAGGAATCATCGTCATGGCCGCCACCAACCGGGCAGACATTTTGGATCCTGCAATTCTGCGTCCCGGACGTTTTGACCGCAAGATTACAGTGGCCAGGCCGGACGTCAAGGGCCGCGAAGAGATCCTGGCGGTTCATGCCAGAACCAAGCCGCTGGGAGATGATGTGAATCTGAGGGAAATTGCTCAGACAACGGCAGGCTTCTCCGGGGCAGACCTGGAGAATCTTCTGAATGAGGCGGCAATTCGTGCTGCGAGGGAGAATCGGAAGTATATCCGTCAGAAGGATATACAGGATTCTTTCATTAAAGTAGGACTGGGAGCGGAGAAAAAAAGCCGCGTCATTTCAGACAAGGAAAAGAGAATCACAGCCTATCACGAAAGCGGACATGCGATTCTGTTCCATGAACTGGAGGATGTGGGACCGGTGTATACCGTATCGATCATTCCGACCGGCGTGGGGGCGGCCGGCTATACCATGCCGCTTCCGGACAAAGATGAGATGTTCGCGACCAGAGGACAGATGCTGCATGAGATTATGGTGGATTTCGGCGGCAGAATTGCCGAAGAGCTGATTCTGGATGACATCACCACAGGTGCTTCCAATGACATTCAAAAGGCGACGGCTACCGCTCGCAGCATGGTGACAAAATATGGAATGAGCGCCAGCATCGGTGCCATCAATTACCAGCAGGAAGATGAGGACGTGTTCCTCGGATATGAGCTGGGACACAGCGCCCGCAACAGCGAGTATATGGCAGGGGAGATCGATAAGGAAGTAAAGGCTATCATTGACCGCTGCTATCAGGAAGCAAAAGAGATTATTATGCGCCATGAAGACGTTCTGCATGCCAGTGCGGCGCTTCTTCTGGAAAAAGAGAAGATCAGCGGAGAGGAATTTAATGCGTTGTTTGATTCCAAATCTGCAGAAACATTGTGATAATAAACAAAAAAACGTGCAGTGGTTTGTAAAATTCGTGCAAATATTGAATTGCTGAACAAAAGGGGAACTGCTACTATACTACTCGTAACCCCCCAATACATTATGAGTTTTTGCTATACCCCCATAAGAAGTTTCAGCTTCTCAAAAACGACGGGCTCCCCCAAGCTCCGTCGTTTTTGCTTTGTATGGGCGGGAAATAGCCGCTTCTGAGCCTGCATACCTGCCGGCACAGGTGAAAGTGCTGCTTAACATTTGGAAACGTCTGCGATATAATCACGTCTGTAAGATCGTTGGTTTTTTATCAATGACAATTTTCAATTTATGGAAAGGTGGTATCAGTTATGCCCATCGTTACTAGTACCGAGATGTTTAAGAAGGCATATGAAGGCGGCTATGCAATCGGCGCTTTCAACATCAACAACATGGAGATCGTTCAGGCCATTACGGACGCTGCTTCTGAGCTGAAGAGTCCTGTTATCCTGCAGGCCTCTCAGGGTGCAAGAAAGTATGCAAACTCTATTTACCTCGTAAAGCTGGTTGAGGCTGCTTCTGCATACCATCCGGAGCTTCCGATCGTGCTCCATCTGGACCATGGTGCAGACTTTGAAACCTGCAAGGACTGCATTGACAATGGCTTTACATCCGTTATGATCGATTATTCCGGTCATCCTTTTGCAGAGAATATCGAGGTTTCCCGCAAGGTTGCTGAGTACGCTCATGAGCACGGCGTCGTTGTAGAGGCTGAGCTTGGAACGCTGGCTGGCCAGGAGGATGCTGTGTCCGTAGAGGCAGACAAGGCTTTCTACACACATCCGGAAGAGGTTGAGGAATTCGTTGAGAAGACCGGTGTAGATTCTCTTGCTATTGCAATCGGAACCTCTCACGGCGCATATAAGTTCAAGCCCGGCACCAATCCGCAGCTTCGTCTGGATATTCTGGATGAGGTATCCAAGAGACTGCCCGGTTTCCCGATTGTTCTTCATGGTTCTTCTTCTGTTCCTCAGGAATATGTTAAGATCATCAATGAGAACGGCGGTAAGCTGGTAGACGCCATCGGTGTTCCGGAAGATCAGCTGCGCGAGGCTGCAAAGCGTTCTGTCTGCAAGATCAACATTGATTCTGACCTTCGCCTTGGCCTGACGGCAGGCATCCGCAAGCATTTCGCTGAGCATCCGGATCACTTTGATCCTCGTCAGTATCTCACAGACGGCCGTGCAAATGTAAAGGCAATCGTTGAGCACAAGATCAAGGATGTTCTTGGTTCTGACAATAAGATCTGAGTGTCTTCCGAATGTACGGAGGCGGGGAAATGGACGAACCGCTCACGTAATATGATTCTGAAAAGATGCTCGCATAAAAAAGGATCTGCAGCGTATGCTGCAGATCCTTTTTCGGTGGGAAATCCAATCAACAGCCGGGAAGATGTCCGGTCAGCGGGAGGCCTGTTTGATTAAATCCAGAATAATGCGGTTGGAGTTGCCCTGGGAGCTGTTCTCCATGGCAGCGATGTAGGTGGAACGGTTGGAATAGAGTTCATCGAGTTTCGTCAGGATAACATCAGGAAGGTCGTCGTCCTGGACTACCATGCTGTAGCCCTGTGCCTCGAAAGAGGCGGCGTTCAGCTTCTGGTCACCGCGGCCGGTGGGAAGCGGAACAAGGAGATTGGGCTTCTTGAGCGCGAGCAATTCACAGATGGCATTGGCACCTGCTCGGGACAGGACGACATCGGCCATGGCATAGAGATCCTTCAGTTCCTCTGTTACGTATTCGAACTGGCGATATCCCTCTCTGGTCAGGAGAAGATTGTCCACCTTGTCCTTGCCGCACAGATGCACAATCTGAAAACGTTCCAGAAGCACATCGAGATTGTCGCGAACGGTTTTATTGACAGAGGAAGCACCCAGAGAGCCGCCGATGACCATGAGAACGGGGCGCTCCTTGCTGAATCCGCACAGTGCAAGCCCCGCCTCTCGATCGCCTTGGAACAGCTCATCGCGAATGGGAGTTCCGGTCAGAATGGCCTTGGAGTCCGGAAGAGAGGACAGAGTCTCCGGGAAATTGCAGCAGACCTTTTCTGCAAAAGGCATGCACAGCTTATTGGCGAGTCCGGGTGTCATATCGGACTCGTGGATAATGCAGGGGATGTGCAGACGGTGCGCAGCATGAACTACCGGAACACCGACATATCCCCCTTTGGAAAATACGACATTGGGAGCAAAGGACTTCAGAAACTTATGCGCCTCCTGATATCCGCGAATGACGCGGAAAGGATCCGAAAAATTTTTCGGATCAAAATATCGGCGAAGTTTTCCTGTCTCGATGGGTTCGTAGGGAATACCGTAATCTGCGACCAGCTTGCGCTCGATGCCGTTTATGGATCCGATATAGGCGACCTCATAACCTGCGTCCTTTAAGTAAGGAAGCAGTGCCAGATTCGGAGTGCAGTGTCCGGCGGTGCCCCCGCCTGTCAGTACAATTTTTTTTGTCATATATTGAAATCCCCGCAGCGCAGTCTCGAACACGCAGAGGCACAGCGGATGCCTCTCTGCGACTTTGCAAATGAATTCGGAATAACGATAACTCAACTATTATATGCGTCCTTTCTGAAATTTCATAGTAGTCGGCAGAATGTTCGAATTATCCGCCGCGAAGGATCCGGTGCTGATCCCGCGAAGGATCCGATGTGAAGTCCACTTGCACTCACTTTGGACGACTGATAAACTTAAAAAAGATTCCGCTCGGAATTCATGACAGATGGTACGTTTGCATGGGACACAGGGAGGTGTTGACAAATGGCAAAGGTTACATTTGATTACTCGAAGGCAAAATCCTTCGTGTCAGAGAATGAGGTTGAGAATATTAAGGGGCAGGTTCTGGCGGCAAAGGAACTGCTGGTATCCAGAACGGGGGCCGGAAATGATTTTCTGGGCTGGGTGGATCTGCCGGTAGATTATGATAAAGAGGAGTTTGCGCGGATTAAAAAGGCTGCAGCGAAGATTCAGGGCGATTCGGAGGTCCTTCTGGTTCTGGGAATCGGCGGTTCCTATCTGGGAGCCCGCGCTGCGATCAATTTCCTTCGTCACAGCTTTTACAACACCGTTTCCAAAGAAATCCGCAAAACTCCGGAGATTTATTTTGCAGGAAACTCCATCAGCGGCACCTATCTGGCACATCTGGTGGATGTGATCGGTGACAGAGATTTTTCCATCAATGTTATCTCGAAATCGGGAACGACGACGGAGACGTCCATTGCATTCCGTCTCTTCCGCGAGATGGCGGAGAAGAAATACGGGAAGGAAGGCGCCGCAAAGAGAATTTATGCGACCACAGACAAGGCCAGAGGAGCCCTGAAGACATTGGCGGATGCAGAAGGCTATGAAAGCTTTGTAATTCCGGATGATGTCGGCGGACGTTTTTCGGTTCTGACGGCAGTTGGTCTCCTGCCCATTGCCGTATCCGGAGCAGACATCGATAAGCTGATGGAAGGTGCTGCCGAGGGGAGACGTCTGGCACTGGAGTCTGAGTATGAGGACAACGATGCACTGAAATATGCAGCCCTTCGCAACATTCTGCTGAAAAAGGGCAAGGCCGTTGAGATTCTTGCAAATTATGAGCCGTCCCTGCATTACACTTCTGAGTGGTGGAAGCAGCTTTACGGAGAATCCGAGGGCAAGGACAACAGAGGCCTGTTCCCGGCAAGCGTTGATCTGACGACGGATCTGCATTCCATGGGTCAGTTCATACAGGACGGCGCACGCATCATGTTCGAGACCGTTCTGAATGTGGAAAAGCCTCGCGCAGATGTAACCATCGGGACGGATGCGGAGAATCTGGATGGACTGAATTTCCTGGCCGGCAAAACCATGCGTTTTGCCAATGAGGCGGCGATGAATGGGACCATTCTGGCACATACAGACGGAAATGTGCCGAACCTGATGGTGAATATTCCGGAACAGACAGAGGAATATCTGGGACAGCTGTTCTATTTCTTTGAGTTTGCATGCGGTGTGTCAGGCTACCTGCTGGCTGTGAATCCGTTCAATCAGCCCGGTGTTGAATCTTATAAACACAACATGTTTGCACTGCTCGGAAAGCCTGGTTTTGAGAGTGAAACCGAGGTCCTGAAGGCAAGACTGAACAGCTGACGACAGACGGCTTTATTATGATCGAAAGGCAGGCGGTGTATCATCCGCCTGCCTTTTCTGGAAGCAGACAGGGAAATGAAAACAGACCCAATCAGGATGGATGCGGGACCAAAGCAGACGGGCAGCATCCGCACGGACACAGACGGAGGACTGCGGAATGAAGATATCCCGCAAGGAAGCCAAACGAGAGATTGAAGAGAGATGGTTTGTAAATGCAGACGGAAGCGATTTGCCGACCTTATATTTTCCTGCACTGGAGAAGGACGGAGTTGCCGCAAATATGATCTCCACCCGGCAGGGAGGGGTGTCGAAGGATCAGTTTACCTCACTGAATCTTACTTTGGGACGCGGGGATTCGAAGGAAAACGTCCTGGAGAATTTTTCCCGTGTGGCAGCGGCATTCGGAACAGATCCGGCACATTGCGTCTGTTCTCACCAGGTGCATGAAACAAGGGTGCTTCGGGTGGGAGAAGCGGACGGCGGAACCGGTCTTCTGAAGCCTGTGAAGTGGGAAAGTGCAGACGGCCTTGTGACGAACGAACGGGGCATTGTGTTGTCCACCTTTTATGCGGACTGCGTGCCGCTGATTTTCGTGGATCCGGTGCGCCGCGCCGTGGGCGTAAGTCATTCCGGCTGGCGGGGTACGGCAGGACGTATGGGTGCGAAAACCGTGCAGAAGCTGGAGGAGGAATTCGGATCGGATCCTTCCGATCTGCTGGTGGGAATCGGGCCGTCGATCTGCAAAGATCACTATGAGG
>CAVAJA010000038.1:0-10422 GCA_963588615.1 Lachnospiraceae bacterium
GTCCAGCATCAGCCCGATCACAAGAGAAGTGGCAAGGGCTCTTCCGGTGGCGGCGGTAACCGGTCAGAAAACGGATCGCTCCGAAGTCCGGAAGCTGGTGAATCGCCTGAAGAAATCACAGCTTGCCAGGTCGATGCTGCTGATTGCGGCAGGGACCGGGGCAGTGACGCTTCCGGATTATATGCTGCCGGGCACGATGGCTGCGATTCTGGCCGTTTTCGTGATTCTGGAACTGTTCTATACGGTGCGCCGTTTCAGGGAAGTGCACGGCGATATGAAGGCGATGCAGATCCAGACATATATCTGCATCGCGGGGGTGGCAGTTTATCTGCTGATTCTGATCAAGGACAATGCATTGATGCTGCTGTCCAATGTGATTTTCGGGGTAATCTTCCTGTTTCTCTCGTATCACATTGTAGATCGAATGAAACAGACCAGACGGCGGACCTGGCGATGGTATTGGAGCCTGATAGAATCCGGCCTTCTGGCAGTCATGGGCCTGGCGGTTCTGCTGACTCCGGAGAGCACGATTTCTGCGGTGACGTTTGCGGGCGGCCTGCTGTTTCTTGCGGATGGATTTGTTCATCTTGCGGATGCCGTTCGACTCCGTCGGGGAATGCATCCGGGGGCAAAAAAGAACAAAAGGAGCAGGAAAAAGCCGCAGGCAGAAGGTGGAGACAGGAACAGCTGAAGCGGCAGCAAGAGAGGAGTATTTATGCAGGCAATTGTAGCAGTGGATCGCAGCTGGGGAATCGGATATAAGGGAAGCCTGCTGGTAAGCATACCGGCAGATCACAAAATGTTTCGCGAGGAGACGGTGAACAAAATTATCATTTACGGCAGGAAAACGTTGGAGACATTTCCCATGGCAAGGCCGTTGAGCCAGCGCCGCAACATCATCCTTTCGGGAAATCCGGGATACCATGTGAACGGAGCAGAGATCGTCCACAGCATTCCGGAGCTCCTGAAGCTGGTGGAGAATGAGAACCAGGAGGATCTTGTGGTGATCGGTGGGGCCTCGGTATATCGGGAACTGCTGCCGTACTGTGATACGGTTCATGTGACAAAGATCGATTATGACTATGCTGCGGATGCTTTTTTCCCTGATCTGGATAAGGATCCGCAGTGGAAAATAACAGCAGAGGGAGAGGAACAGACCTATTTTGATATTCCTTATACCTTTGTGAAGTATGAGCGTGTCACAGACGGGATGAAAAATGAATAAGAAAAAGGATGTGCGCGGTATCCTGAGAAAAAGGTTCCTTCGGATAATGCTGCAGGCGGCTCTTCTTGTGATGCTCACAGGGTGCGGACGCGTTGTTTTCATTACGGGACTGGATATGGATGAGCTCTTTACGGTCGGAGAGCAAAGGGGCTCATGCCGGGAACTGAGGGTATATCTCCTGACAATGGAGAATCAATATAAAAGTGCCTATGGAGAGAATGTGTTCACCAGAGAGGGAAATGAAACCGTAGGGGACTCTTTGAAGGAGAATGCACTGGAACGGCTGGTGAAAGTGAAGGTTCTGAACCAGATGGCAGAGAACGAGGGAGTACAGCTGGAGGAGACGGAGATTGCGCAGGCAACGCAGGCAGCCCAGCAGTACATGGAGTCGCTTTCGGAGGCAGACCGTCAGTATCTGCGCATTACGCAGACTACGGTTCAGACGATGTTCCAGGAATATCTTCTGGCTGCAAAGGAGGCTTCCGGTCTTACGGCAGATGTGTCCCGCGAGGTCAGTGATGATGAGGCTCGCTCGGTAACGGTACAGAACATTCTGATCAAAACCTATACTACCGATGCATCGGGAAATCGCCAGGAGTTTTCTGCGGAACAAAAGGCGGAGGCAAAGGCCCGAGCGGAGGCTATTCTGCAGGAAATCCGCGATGGAATGGACAACAATCTCGGAATTACCTTTTTGGAGTACATTGCAAAGTACAATGAGGGAGATTCGGGGACGGTTGTAGTCTCAAAGGGAAGCGTGGACAGTGCCTTTGAGGAAGCTGCTTTTAACCAGCAGGTCAACAGCATATCCGATGTGATCGAGACGGCAGACGGATACCGCATCATCAAGCCGGTTGCCACATCTGACGAAACGCAGCTGCTTTCCAACAAGGAAAACATCCTGGCAAAGAGGCTGCAGGAGGCGTATGAGACGGCCTACGACAGCGGCGCTGCGGCAATGGATTATCAGCTGCGGCAGCAGAGATGGAATCAGGTGGAGCTGTGTGAGAATGAAGAGGCGGCTTCTGACAGTTTTTTTGCCTGCTGCACGGAAATTGCGGGTGAATATCTGGAACAGTAACGGCGTTTAGAAAGTTTTAAGAATCACCGGAATGCCTGTAAATACGGCAAATCCGGCATTATTGTTAGCACTCACGAAAGGTGAGTGCTAATTTTGTATTGACTTTGATTTTCGCGGAGACTAGACTTGCTGTTAGTAATCATTCGGACTCGATTGTATGCAGTGCCTTTAAAAAAGGCATGATGATGTTTGGAAGTGAGGTTTAAGGTTATGGCAGAAAAAGGTCAGTTATCTATCAACAGTGAGAACATGTTTCCGATTATCAAGAAGTGGCTGTACAGCGATCATGATATTTTTTACCGTGAGCTGATTTCCAACGGCTGCGACGCCATCACCAAGCTGAAGAAGCTGGAAATGATGGGGGAATGTGAGCTTCCGGAGGGCTGGAAGGCGAGAATTGATGTGGTTCTGGATCCGGAGAACAAGGAAATTCAGATCATCGACAACGGCCTTGGCATGACGGCGGATGAGGTGAAGGAATATATCAACAACATTGCCTTCTCCGGTGCGGAAGCCTTCATGAACAAATACAAGGATAAGGCAAACAGCGACCAGATCATCGGACACTTCGGTCTTGGCTTTTATTCGGCATTCATGGTTGCAGATATGGTTACCATCGATACGCTGTCCTACCAGAAGGATGCGAAGGCCGTGCACTGGGAGTGCGACGGCGGCAGCGAGTTCGTCATGGAGGACTCGGATCGGAAGGAAGTGGGCTCCGTCATTACCCTGCACCTGTCAGAGGACTGCGTGGAATTTGCCAACGTGTACCGGGCGCGCGAGGTTATCGAGAAATACTGCGGGTTCATGCCCACCGAAATTTATCTGTCTGTGAAGGATACGAAGGATACACAGATCATCAAAGAGTCCGAGAGAAGATCGGATGATGTGGTGATCGAGGTGGTGGAACCAAAAAAGGACGAGAAGAATACGGAAGACGGGACGGAGGGTGAGAACAAGGAACCTAAGGAACCTGCAGAAAAGGAGCTGAAGATCCGAAAGCGCCCGGAGCTGCTGAATGATCCGGCTCCCCTTTGGAGCAAGAATCCGAAGGACTGCACAGAGGAGGAATACAAAACCTTCTACCGCAAGCTGTTCAATGACTACAAGGAGCCGCTGTTCTGGATTCATCTGAATATGGATTATCCCTTCAATCTCAAGGGCATCCTCTATTTCCCGAAGATCAATCTGGAGTACGAATCGGCGGAAGGCGTGATCAAGCTGTACAACAATCAGGTATTCATTGCGGATAACATCAAGGAGGTGATTCCGGAGTTCCTGATGCTGCTCAAGGGTGTCATCGATTGCCCGGATCTGCCGCTGAATGTGTCGAGGAGTGCCTTGCAGAATGACGGCTTTGCACAGAAAATTTCGGAGTACATCACCAAAAAGGTGGCGGACAAGCTGGCCGGGATGTGCAAGACCGACAAAGAGAATTATGACAAATATTGGGATGATATCAGCCCCTTCATCAAGTACGGCTGCTTAAAGGACGGAAAGTTCTGCGAGAAGATGACAGACTACATCCTGTTCAAAGATCTGGACGGAAAATATCTGACGCTTCCGGAGGCACTGGAGGTCAACAAGACGGATCCCGATGAAAAGGAAAATGCTGTTGACGAGAACGGCAATAAGGTAGAAGCCGAGGTGGTGGATGACGCCGGGGAGGCTGCAGATAAGGAAAAGAAGGAAGAAGAGAAAAAGGATAAGACCATCTACTACGTGACAGATGTTCAGCAGCAGGGGCAGTACATCAGGATGTTCCGTGAGCATAAGCTGCAGGCCTTCATTCTGGATGCCAATATTGACTCTCCCTTCATCCAGCAGCTGGAAATGAAGAATGAAGGAATTCATTTCTCCAGAATTGATGCCGGTGTGGATGAGGTTCTGAAGGGACGTACCAGCAAAAAGGATGCGAAGGAGCTGGAAGAAAAGGGAAAGGAACTGGAGCCGGTTGTCCGCAAGGCTATCGGGAATGATAAGCTTGGAGTTGTGCTGCAGAACCTCAAGGATAAGGATGTCTCTTCTGTCCTGAAGGTGGATGAGCAGAGCCGCAGAATGCAGGATATGATGAAGATGTATTCGATGAACGGAGCAGATCTGGGCATGTTCGGCACGGAAGGGCAGACTTTGATTCTGAATGCCAAGCATCCTCTTGTTCAGTATGTCATGGAAAATCCGGAGGGGGAGCAGGCCGGGAAGGTTTGTGCCCAGCTTTATGATCTTGCAAAGATTCAGAATGCACCCTTGACGCCGGAGGAGATGACAGCCTTTGTTGCCAGATCCAATGAGATTCTGATGGCGCTCACGGGGGCAGGAAAGAAGGATTGAAGGATGCGGCAGCGCTGACTGTCATACATGCGGCGCTCTGTCGGCGTGGCTGAGCGGGGCAGTACGACACCCGTGATACAAGATACAGGAAAGGCAATGCATGCGGCGTCCGGGACTATGTCCCGGGCGCCGTTTCTGCTATAATGAATAGAACTGTGCACAGAAAGGAGTAGGGGATGCTGCAGAGCAGGGAACAGGACAGGATGAACGGTGAGAAATTTCATATCCGAAGGAATTCCCTGACGTTTTCGATTGATTCAGTCAATGAAGTTCTGCGCCCGGGCGAGGTCTATGAAGGATCCTTTACCATCTATGGTGCCGAAGGGAGGGTGGCAAATGGTTTTGTGACATCTTCGGAACCGGCGGTAAAGCTTTTGGTAAACGAGTTTGCAGGTGCGAGAGAAACCATTGCGTTTTCTGTGAGCGCGGGAGAATCGCAGGCAGACGGGGCAGACGTGATTGAAGGAGAATTCTGCATTCTTTCCGATGAGGGGGAATACCGCATTCCTTATCGTTTTTCATGCATGCAGGAGGCACCTTCATCAAGCTTGGGGCAGATTCGAAACCTGCTGCATTTCACAAATCTGGCACGGAGCAGCTGGAAGGAAGCGGTAAAGCTGTTCTATGAACCGGGGTTTCGGAAGATTCTTGAAGGAAGTCAGGCACAGATCCGGAATATCGCTGCACTGTACCGCGGCCTCAGTGCAAGGGAAGGAAATGAACACAACGTAGAGGAGTTCTTAATTGCTGCCGGCCAGAAAAAACCGGTAGAGTTTCAGGCAGAACCCAGAGAGCTTTCCGTGGATCTGATGCTGCTGCGTGATCCGCAGAATGGTGGGTTCGTGAGCAGAGCACTTCGCATTCGCAGGAACGGATGGGGATACACGCGGCTCTCGGTCGAGATTCGCGGCAATTTCCTTACAGCAGATCGCCATGAACTGGGGGAGGATTTTTTCAGCGGGGGAACCGGGGAGCTTGCAATTACGATTGATCCTCTGCAGCTTCACGGCGGAAGGAATTACGGCTGCATCGTACTGACGCCGGCTTATGGGGAAGCAATCCATATTCCTGTGGTTGTTTCGTACGGTGTGCAGACTGCACTTCGGACGATTCATCGCCGTGAACAGCACGAAATTATCTCACAGATGATGCAGGAATATTTGCTGCTGCGCAGTAAAAAAAGCGACGGCAGAACATTCGCTGAACATATGGGACACCTGATCCGCAGACTGCAGGACAGCGATCGCAGCAATCCCATGACATCACTGTACAGAATCCACTATCTGCTCACCATTCATCAGGGAAAGGATGCTGTCTGGGAGCTTCAGGCCCTGAATCGACGACTGTCAGGTCTTGAGGAGGAGCCTGCGCTTTTCTCGCTTGCGCAGTTCGATCTGGAGGATGATCTGACCTACGCCTATCGGATGTATCTGACGGTTTTATGTGCAGAAAGCGAGACGGCACAGGAATTGTTTCATCAGGGAAAAAACGGATCCTACGGCATCGGCAGGGATGTGGTGCGCATTCTTACCAGAAAACAGCGTCAGAATCCGGATAATTTCTGGATTGCATGGCTCCTTTTGTATGCGGATTCTGAGAGGATGCTGCACCCGCAGGAGACACAGCGGATTCTTCAACAGCAGTATGAGGCGGGGAGCCGTTCGCCGATTTTGTACATGGAATATTATCAGCTTATGCAGAACGCATCAGGACTTCTGCATGAACTGGGGGATTTTGAACTGCAGACGCTTTATTTTGCGGCCAGACGCGGCATTATTACGGATGTGATGCTGCCGGAGATCAATTATCTGGCAGTCCGCAAAAAGAACTTTTCAAAAAAACTTTATCAGATTCTGAAGATGTGCTATCGGGAGAATCTTTCGGAGCTGCAGAAGCGTGAACTTCTGGAAAGCATCTGTACTCTTCTGATTCGCGGCAATATGACAGATTCTGAATGCTTTGTCTGGTATCAGAGAGGTGTTGAGGCAGGTCTTACCATCACAAGGCTTCTGGATTATTACATGCTGTCCTTGCCGGAAGGATATGGAGAGAAGCTCTCCCAGATCGTGGTGCGCTATTATGCCTATCAGAATTCGCTTCCATGGATGCAGACAGCCTGTTTGTATCGAAATGTGCTGGAGCACCGGGAGGAGTACGGGGAATTCTACGAGTACTATGTCCAGAAGATGGATCAGTTCATTCTGGATCAGCTGGTTCAGCAGCGGATCAATCCGGATCTTGTGTACCTTTATCGCTATTATCTGTCGGGCAGGCATGTCCTGACGGATGAGGAGGCTGCGGCTGCGGTGCCGGTTATTTTTTCCAGGAGTGTGGAGATTCATCAAACGGAGGAAATTCGGCGGGTTGTTGTAGTCTACGATAATTTTAAAACAGAGCAATATTTTTCGATTTCAGGGCAGCTGTCGTATGTCCCTGTTTACGGGAATTTGAGTCTGGTTCTTTTAGAAAACGATCGGGGAGAGCGCTGTGTCAGTTCCGATGCATACACCGTGACAGCACTGATGCCGTATGAGAAGCTGGCAGAGGTGCTGGAACCTTACGAAATAGACAATGTCGGTTTTGACCTGTATCGGACAGAACTCTGCGGGGAACAAGCGGGGCGCAGTAAGAACAGGAGAAATTGGCCGGTTTCGGAACGAAGTGAAGCGCATTACCTGTCGCTGGTGCGAAATCCGGAGATTCCGGAAAGTCATAAGTGCCGCCTGCGGCGTCTGCTGCTCGAATATTACACCGCAGCGGGCAATACGGAAAGGAAACGCAGCCTTCTGGTGGAAATACAGCCGGAGGAGCTGCCGCAGGAGACCAGGGAGCAGCTTGTGGGAGAATTGGCTGCGGCAGATCTTACAGAGAAGGCCTATGAATGGCTGCTGCGTTATGGATGCAGGAATATGGACGGGGCAGTTCTCCTTCAGATTGTCACGGGAATGCTCGAAAGGGGAGACGGAACCGGGGATGAGAACCTCTTCAAAATTGCCTATGCGGCGTTTCAGAAGGGCAGTTATCACGATGAATTGCTGCAGCTGATTGCGGATTTCTGGGACGGGACAACGCAGGACCTTGCGCTGATTCGTCTTGCGATGGAAGGCTTCGGGCTTCCGACCGGGGATCTGAGCTGCAGGATGCTGACACAGCTGCTGTTCACCGGTGAATATGGAGAGAACAGAAAGGAGCTGATCCAGGATGCGCTGTCCTGCGGCGCAGATGTAGAACAGATCGCGGATGTGCTGGCACAAAGCGGACACTTCTACTATGCTCTGAACAGGGAAATGTCGGCAGAGGAATTCGAACTGATCGGCGAGTTCGGACGCCAGGGCGTTCCGCTTCTGGATATTTGCCGGATTGCCTGGTTGAAAAACCGTTCTCTGCAGTGCGGAGAGATCGGCGACAAGACACGGGAGATCACGGAGCTGTTCCTGTCAGATCTTCTGGAGCGAAAGGTGGTATTCCCGTTTTTCCGGCAGTTTATCGGGATTCTGCCGGGGTTGCAGGCGTACGCAGATGAGACGCTGGTGGAGTATCGGAGCCCGGAGGGAGAGCTTCCGTCCGGAAAGGTTCTGTACCATTACGCAATGGAACGCGGCGGGGTTCGTGACCCCTATGCGGCCCGGGAAATGAAGGAAATGTATGAGGGAGTATATGTGACCGGTTTTCTTCTCTTTTTCGGGGAGCAGATGCACTATTACATTACCGATGATGCTGCTGAGAAAAATATCGTAGAGAGCGGCACTGTGGGACAGGATGCGAGAAACCAGTCCGCCGGTCAGGATCGGTTTGATGTCATCAATGAGATTGCCATGCTGGCAGCCATGGGACGAGATACGGAGGTACTTTCCAAGCTGGAGCAGTACAGCAGAAAGTCTTATCTGGTGAGCCGGCTGTTTCAGGAATAATGAGATATGCTGTTTGACAGGCCAAATGAGAAAAAGTTCATTGTGGGAATCGACTTCAGGGAGAATACCTGCCAGCTGTCCTACGGATGGGAAAGGGGAGGAAGGATTCTTCAGGAGCCGAGAACATATTCCGAGATCCCGGGGAAAGAGCAGTTTGATCAGCCGATGTCCCTGTGCTGGGTTCCCGGCAAGAGGCAGTGGTACCACGCAAGTGAAGCAGCCCTTCACGCCGCGGATTCCGGGTGTGTTTACATTTCGGGACTGCTCCCGCTTGCGATGGAGAATGTTCCTGTTGCAGCAGGAGAAAAGACCTATGAGGCGAGAGCCCTGCTGGCACTGTATTTTGGAAAATGCCTGAAGGCTCTTTGCGAGCGTGCTAAGGAGGAGTCGGCAGAAGAAAAGGATTCCTGCGAACCCGATGCAATCATGTTTACGGTAAGAAAGCTGGATTCCGGGATCATTGATCTTCTTGAAGATGTGCGCAGGCGATTGGATCTGGATGCGAAGGTTTATTACCAGAGTATGGCAGGTACGTTCTATGATTTTGCATTGAGCCAGGAGGCTTCTCTTCGGGAGCCCGCGACGGCTCTGGCAGAGTATGGGACAGACGGAAAGCTTCGGTTCAGCAGGCTGATTTTTAATCAGCACACCAGGCCGGTGGTCTCATACATGGAAGAGCAGGAATATGCAGGACTTGTCTCGGAATCGGATGAGGGACGGGATCAGGAGTTTGCGGGGATTCTTAAGGAGGCGCTTTCCGGTCATCGTTTTTCATCTGTTTATCTGACGGGGGATGGTTTTCAGGGAAATTGGATGAAGCGCTCCACGGTGGTCCTGTGTCAGGGAAGACGGGCATTTATCGGCGATAATCTCTTCAGCAGGGGGGCGGTATACGGCGCAGTGTACCGTTTGGAAAAGCCTCCGATTCTGAAGGAATATTTTTTCCTGGATCAGAATAAGCTTCGGACGAATGTGATGATCAAGGCGGTGAATCGCGGCAAGGAGAAACTGGTTCCTGCGGTTGATGCCGGAATGAACTGGTATGAGGTACATGAAAAGACGGAACTGGTTCTGGACGGAACGGCGGAAATCGATCTGGTTCTGAAGCCGTTGACGGGGGAAAAAGAATTGCCCTATCATATTCGTCTGGATCGGCTTCCGGTGAGAGAAGGGCGAATGACCAGAGTGCGCCTGGAATTTACGATGACAGCGCCGGATAAGATGTACATTCGCATGGAGGACCTTGGATTCGGCGAGATCTTTCCGTCCAGCGGGCTTGCCTGGGAACAGATCGTTACTCTGTAGGATGGAGCGAGTATGGCAAGAGTGATTCTGGGTACGGGCCGAATGGCGGACCGCCCTTATCGGATTGAGAAAATTGAGCGAAATGTCTATTCCATGGAGGAATTGTGTTATTCTTTGGAGCAGAGCGCACAGATTCTGGATGTCGGGATTTTGGATCCGGAGCTGGTGGACTGGATTGAAAAAGAGTGCGGCCTGCCGGAGCTGGCCGGGCTGCTGCGGCCCTATCTGGGAAAGGAGCGGCAGCTCTCAGCTTTTGTGTCGGTCATATTGCACTACGTTGGATTCGTGACAGAGGATAAGGAGGAACGTACAAGAGAAATCGTATCCTCTGGGCAGGGGATGGAATCCTTTCAGAAAAGACTCTCGAGGGCAGCGTATCTGCAGGAGAACGCACAGCCCTATGAAGCTCTGGAGGAATATCAGCAGCTGCTCGAAGAATTGCCCCCGCCGGAGCGTCACATCCGTGCTGCAGCCTGCCGGGCCATGGGAAAGATCTATGCAGGGCAGTTTCGCTTCCGGGAAGCGGCAGACAGCCTTCGGGAGGCATTCAGACTGACAGGAGATCAGGC
>CAVAJA010000039.1:0-10055 GCA_963588615.1 Lachnospiraceae bacterium
CAGTCCTGAACCGTCATGTTCCGAACACCGCCTGCCATTTCACTTCCTACCGTAATCGAACCGTGTCCATCGCGCATGCAGCACTGGCGAATCACCAGATTCTCGCAGGCGCACTTATATTTTCTGCCCATATAGATCTTTCCGGATTTCACTGCAATACAGTCATCTCCGACAGAGATATACACGCCGACAACCTCTACGTCATGACAGGATTCCGGATCCAATCCGTCCGTGTTCGGTGACACCTTCGGATTGATGATCTCCATATTCACAAATCGTAAGTGATCTGAGAAATAGGGGTGAACGTTCCAGCTCGGGCTGTTCTGCACACGAATTCCCTGTATGGTAACATTTTCGCAGTGGTTTAGGAATATCATCCTGGGACGAAATGCGATATTTTTTTCCTTCGGATCTTTCCACCAGTTCTCGAAGGAGGCATTTCCGTCGACAACACCCTGGCCGTAAATCACAACATTTTTCACATTTACGCCGGTGATCAGCGCCGCGAAGCAATCCAGCGGATTGCCCTCCCAGGTTCCCAGATTGTATTCCGCCGTCTCGTCATAGCTGTCGACCAGCCCCTTCAGAATGGCAAACTTTCTCCGATCCGTCTCCCCAAGGAGCAGTGCCCCCTTTGCCAGTTCAATGCGGATGTCGTCCTTCAGGAAGAGGCTGGTGATCTTATAGGTTCCCTCCGGAATCAGCACGCGGCTCTCCTTGGGGCAGCTCATGATGGCCGCCTGGATAAAATGCGTGTCATCCTGCACACCGTCGCCCTTGGCTCCGAAATCACGAACGTTCAGTGTGACGAACTCATCGTCGGTTCTGATCATTACCGTCTGTTCTTCCTCTGCATCCTTTACAAGGATTTCGTACTCGGTCTGCGGCTTTAACCCGTAGATGCTGAAGATGGTGCGGTTCGTCTTCCGGTAAAGAGCTCCGTTTACATAGACCTCCCTCTCCCTTGCGGACTCGTAGATGCTCCCGTCCTCCGCCTCGAGCGTGACACACCTGGCTGTCTGAAAAATAATCTTAATATCCATAATATCCACCTTTAAAGGAAAAGGGGAGTTCCCGGTACGAGAACCCCCCTTCGTTTGTGCTATATCAATTTTAGCCCTTGACGCCGCCTGCTGCGATACCATCAATGAAGGCATCCTGTGCGCAGAAGAATACGACCAGAGACGGAATGATGGAAATCAGTGACATTGCGAGAATTCGATTCCACTGGAATCCGACATCGCCGTCCATCGACATACGCAGATAAATGGAGTTGGTGTATTTCTCCATGTCAGAAATATAGATCAACGGTCCCATGAAGTCATTGGATGTCCACATGAACTGGAACAGTGCGCAGGATACCAATGAAGGCTTCAGCATCGGGACAATGACATGCCACAGTGTCTGTACACAGTTGCAGCCGTCGATCTTCGCCGCCTCTTCCAGCTCCTTCGGCACGCCGCGCAGGAACTGAATCAGCATGAAGACGAAATACGTATCGGTTGCAAACAGGGACGGTACGATCAGCGGCAGGTAGGAGTTCGTCCATCCCCACTTGTTGAACATGATGTACTGCGGCGCATTCAGAACAACCTGAGGAAGGAACAACGTTGCCATCATCAGAGAGAACATCAGTCCCTTGCCCTTGAAATTGAATCTTCCGAATCCGTAGGCGGTCACGGTCGCGGAAATGATCGTGAAAATAACCTTCGGAACAACAATCTTATAGGTGTTCAGCATGGAGGTGAGCAGGTTGATCTTACCTCCGTAGTTCTTGAACGCTTCCTTGTAGCCATCGAACACAGGGTTCTTCGGCCAGAACCAGGCACTGGTAAAGATCTCCGAGTTGGTCTTGAAGGTTGCGCCGATCATCCAGATCAGAGGATATACCATGATCACTCCGACTGCGATCAGGAGCACATAACGAATAACCGTACTGACTTTTCTTCTTTGTTCTTTTGTCATGGTATTCTACCTCCCATCCTCGTCAGAGTAGTAAACCCACTTCTTCTGACTTGCAAAAGCAATTCCGGTCAATGCACACACGATGACGAACAGCACCCATGCCTGAGCACTTGCCATGCCCATCTTGTGGCGAAGGAAAGCATTGTTGTAAATCAGGATGGAGATCAGTGTGGTCGCGCCGTTCGGGCCGCCCTTGGTGACAAGGAAAGGTCCGTTGAATTCCTGGAATGCCTGGCACAGCTGTGTGATCAGGTTGTAGAAAATGACCGGTGTGATCATCGGAACCGTAATCTTGAAGAACTGTGTCCACTTGCCTGCTCCGTCAATGGAAGCGGCCTCATACAGATCCTGCGGAACGCCCTTCAAGGCCGCAAGGAAAATAACCATTGCGGAACCGAACTGCCACACACGCAGCAATACGATGACTGCCAATGCTCCGTTGTCACTTGCCATCCAGTTGATCTTTTCAAAGCCAAGAGAAGTAATCACCGCATTGATCAATCCGTCTGTGTTGAATACTGCTCTCCACAGAATGGCGATGGCAATGGATCCTCCCAGAATGGAAGGGATGTAATATGCCGTGCGGAAGAAGTTCACACCCTTCAGCTTGAAATTCAGAATGAAGGCAATGAACAGGGCGAATGCCAGCTTCAGCGGTACATCGAAAATTGCATACTTAAATGTCACCTGGAACGCACGGATAATATCCTCATCCGTGAAAATCTTCGTATAGTTCATCAGACCGTATTTGCTGATGCCGCTGAACAAATCATAGTCCGTGAAACTGTAGTACAGGGATGATGCGAACGGATATACCTTAAATAAAAGAAATCCGATCAGCCATGGTAGTACAAACAGAAAACCTGCGTTTTCTGACAGAAGCTTGCCAAAGCTTTTCTTCTGTTTCATACAACTGCCTCCTCATTCGTGATAATGTGACCGCTTCCTGCTTCTGTTCCTTCATGGAAGCGCTCACAGTCCCCTTATCCATCTGCCGCTGCAATGCCGCAGACGGCCTTCCTCATTGCAGCTCAATCAGATAGTCTTCAAAGTGTTCCGGATTCAGCGCTCCGTTCTCACTTCCCCGAATAATAATCTCCTTGAGTGTCCCCTTGTCAGACTCCGACAGAAAAGAAAAATCTCCGCTCTGTCTTCGTTTGTCAATGACATCCGCAATCGCTTTTCGCAGCATCAGCTGCAGAGCCCGATAATGTTCGAAGATCTGCTCGCTCATCTCCTCTATGACATCCGTCAGCAATAACATCTGATTCACATCAAGAGTACCCAGGCCTTTAAAATAACGGACAATGTCAGCGTAATTTGCCTTGTCCTTCACCGCTTCTCTTACGTCCATACCGATGCCCCTGTAATCCTTAGGATGGCCGCCGGAGAAATCCGGCGGCCGCCCCATTTACTGCTGTATCCGTTCCATCCCTGCCGCATCGAGGATTAGCGAAATGAATTCGTGATGATGCACGGCTGCCGTGCATTTACGCCGGATCGAACAGATACCAAACTGTCATCGCTTGGATGACATCTGTTTGCTTTTCATCAGCACATTCTCAGTTGCCCAGGCACTCGTTTACGCCATCCAGCAGAGCCTGTGCTGCAGTCTGCGCATCATAATCGCCGGTGCTCAGCTTGCCGAAGACCTTGTAGTATACGCCGTCCGGGTTAGCCTTCAGATCGTTGTGCTCGAACTTGGCATCTATAGTGAACTTGCTGTATGCAAGAACCTTTTCGTTTGCTTCCTTTACAAGATCATCGCCCAGACCCTTCTCATCCAGAACTGCGAGTGCTGCCGCGGAGCAGGGAATGCCGCGCTCTGTGCCGCAGATCTCAACGCCTTCCTCATCATTGAGCAGGTAGTTGATCAGCATTGCAGCTTCCTTCGGGTGCTCAGAGGTTGCAGAAACTGCAAGACCCATGGAGATCTTCGTGAAGCCTCCGTTGTAATCGCCGAACTTCAGGAACTCACCGATTACAAACTCCTGGCCAGGCTTATTGGTGCTCTCTGCAACTGCCTTCTGGAACTTGGATGCAGAAGAATCCCACTCGAAGATTCCGGCATACTTACCATCGATCCACTTTGCATTCTTATCAAGGGAGTCAGCCATGTCGCCGTTGATGACTGCCAGAGTCGGGATGACATGATTCTCTTCCAGCTTGTTGATGAACTCCATGCCTTCTGCGATCTCATCGACAGAGTACTGAACCTGACCATCCTCAACCCAGTTCTTGCCGTAAATAGACTCAAGATAGTAAACCATGAAGATCATGCGGTCATACTCGCCAAGAGCCAGCGGATAATAATCCTCATCGTAAGCCTTGAATGCTGCGCCTGCTGCAAGAAGAGATTCCTCATCGGTAGGAATATCTACACCAACCTCATCAAAGGTTGTCTTGTTCCAGTAGAACAGACGGCCGGTCAGTGCAACCGGAACAGCCATCAGCTTGCCGTCAGCCTTGCACAGCTCCAGAGCATCCTCCGGGAACTGCGTCAGATCCAGAACATCGGAGTAATCCTCAAGGTTTGCGAAGTTCGTTCCGTTTCCGCTGTAGGACTCGATCCAGTTCCAGTTGATCTGCATAACATCCGCTGCATTGCCGCCCATGATGTTCAAAGCCTGCTTCTCTTCCCATCCGGACCATGCGCCGTACTCTGTGGTAACCGTAATATAAGGATACTTCTCCATGAACGCTGCTACAGCAGCCTCAGTTGCCTCATGTCTGGAGTCTCCGCCCCACCAGGAGAACTTGATCTCTACCGGCTCCTGGCTGTCTGTGGAGGAAGCATCCGAAGATGCAGTCTCTGAGGATGCAGAATCAGACGAAGATGCTGAATCCGAGCTTCCGCCGCATGCTGCCAGTGACATTGCCATCATCGAAGCAAGTGCCAGAGACATCACCCTTTTCAAATTCTTTTTCATAAACAATCCCCTTCTTGAATGTTCTGTGTGTGCTCACCTTTTACATTTCCGAAAATACCGGCAGTCCGTGTCACAAGGCTTTCCTTCTTTTCAAAGTGCAAAGGTTTGCACTGATTCCTAAAAAAATATGCATACTTCATACTACATCGCACCTTGCTCGTGCCCGTTTAGAAAATACGCATCTTTTCTGTTACAATGCCGATTATAGACTTGTATATGTTGCTTGTCAATCATGCAGTTTATGGACTTTTTATGGTATTTTTGTCAGTGCTTCCCGCTTCTTTTTTTGGTCGGAATCTGGTAGTATGTACTACATGCAAACGTTTGAATCCGTTTTACTGCACAATTTATAAAGAAGAGGGGAAGCCTTATGGATATTTTGGACAATTATATCAATCAGCTGCTGGCGAAGAGCAGCCCCACCGCTCCCATATGGAACATCGAGAAACTCCGCAAGGGTGCCAAGCCTTCCTGGAACTATATTGACGGCTGCATGATCAAGGCCATTCTCGAGCTCTATCATTTAAGAAAAGATCCCGCATACCTTACCTTCGCCGATGACTTCATCAACTATTTTGTCCGGGAGGACGGCTCCATTCTTTCCTACAATCCGGAGGAATACAATCTCGACAATGTCAACGCCGGGAAGACACTCTTCGCTCTGTACAAGCTGACCGGCAAGGAGAAATACCGCAGGGCCATTGACACTGTGTATCACCAGCTTCAGGGACAGCCGCGCACCTCCACCGGGAATTTCTGGCACAAGATGATCTATCCCAATCAAATCTGGCTGGACGGACTTTACATGGCTCAGCCCTTCTACATGCAGTATGAGCTGACTTTTAATGATGGAAAGAATTGTCTGGACAGCTATCAGCAGTTTCTGACCGTCTATGAAAGAATGCGGGATCTTCGAAACGGACTCTATTATCACGCCTACGATGATTCCAGAGAGAGCTTCTGGTGCGATAAGGTGACCGGCTTGTCCGATAATTTCTGGCTGCGCGCCCTCGGGTGGTACGCAATGGCTCTGATTGATACCATCGAGATTATGCCTGACTCTCTTAGCAGGGAACGGGAAAAGCTCACGCAAATTTACCGGGAACTTATCGATGCCATGCTTCCTTACCAGGAGGAAGAAACCGGCATGTGGTATCAGGTTGTCAATCGCGGCGGCATCAAGCCGAACTATCTGGAAACCTCCGGTTCAGCGATTTTCTCCTATGCCATCACCAAAAGTGTTCGCCTGGGACTGCTGGATTCTTCCTATTACGCATATGGAAAGAAGGCCTTCGACGGCATCTGCAGCCGATATCTGTCTGAAAAGGACGGTGAACTGCAGCTGGGCGGTATCTGCCTGGTTGCAGGCCTCGGCAACAAACAGATGCGTGAGGGAACCTTTGATTACTATATGCGCGAACCCATTGTACAGAACGACGCAAAGGGAGTTGCCCCTCTTATTCTGGCTTACATCGAAATCCTGAAGGCTGAGGGCTGAATCGGCATCACAAAGAATTCCACGATTGCAGAAATCTCTTCCCTTTTGCAGGAATGCAATCCTGCATAGAAACATCGAAAAACCCTGCAGATTCAGGACTTTCCTGAATCTGCAGGGTTTTTCGATCTGCCGCCAGCGGGAATCGAACCCGCACTTCGTTTCCGAAACGGGATTTTAAGTCCCGCGCGTCTACCAGTTCCGCCATGGCGGCAAGCACTCCACATATAATAGGCGATCTGTGCTCTTTTTTCAAGAGCCTCTGCATAAGCTGCCATGCTGCAGCAGCCACGGCGGTTACAACGCAGCAGCTGGCGATTTCAATCGTGAATCCGTCCGCAAGCGGCAGATTTACGTTGAAATTGCCAGCTGCTGAACAGCCGTCAAAATTTCATCAAAAACTCCACATGTGTTTCTTCACCATATTGACGAATTCTCCGTTGGTCCTCGTCCTGGAGAACAGGTCCAGCACACTGTCCGTAGCCTCTTCCCCCTTGGAACCGATGAATGCCTTGCGAATGGTCGCAACACACTCCCTTTCATCCGGCGTCAGGAGCAGATCATCTCTTCTGGTTCCGGACTTTGCAAGGTCCACAGCAGGGAAGATTCTCCGTTCAGAGAGCTTTCGGTTCAGAATCATCTCCATATTGCCGGTTCCCTTGAATTCCTCGTAGACAACATCATCCATCTTGGAACCGGTCTCAATCAGTGCGGTAGCCAGAATGGTCAGGGATCCGCCCTCCCTCATGTTGCGCGCTGCGCCGAAAAATCTCTTCGGCATATGCAGTGCCACCGGATCCAATCCACCGGAAAGGGTTCGGCCGCTGGAGGGCTCCGTCAGATTGTAAGCTCTGGTCAGCCGGGTGATGGAATCCAGGAGAATCATCACATCCCTTTTGCTCTCCACAAGGCGCTTTGCGCGCTCAATTGTCATCTCAGCCACTCTCTTATGATGATCCGGCAACTCATCAAACGTAGAGTAGATCACCTCAACGTTCGGACCTTCCAGGGCCTCCCGAATATCCGTCACCTCCTCCGGGCGCTCGTCAATCAGCAGAATAATGAGATGAATATCCGGATTGTTGGTTTTGACAGACTTGGCAACCTCCTTCAGCAGTGTGGTTTTACCCGCTTTCGGCGGAGAAACAATCATGCCGCGCTGCCCTTTTCCAACAGGACACATCAGATCCATAACGCGCATGGCAACCGATGCCCCGGCTTTTTCCAGCCGGATCCGATCATCCGGAAAAACAGGCGTCATGTCCTCGAAATTGTAGCGCCGCTTTGCCTCTTCCGGACTCAAGCCGTTGATCGCCGTCACATACAGAAGTGCTGAAAACTTTTCGTTCTGATTGCGAACCCGCAGGCCGCCTTCAACGATGTCTCCCGTTTTCAGGTTAAAGCGGCGGATCTGACTCGGCGCCACATACACGTCATTGTCTCCCGGCATATAGTTGGCGGAGCGGATAAATCCATAGCCATCCTGCAGAACCTCCAGAATGCCCTTCGCCTTATCTCCACTGTCCAAATCCGGATTGATGTCATTTTTATGCACGATCTGCTGATCCGGCCGAACCAGTCCATGCCTTGCATAACGTCCGGCCGTTGCCGCAGACACCCCATCCTTCCTGCCGGATTTTCCCTCCTGCTCCGTTTCCTGCACAGCAGAAGGTTCACGAACAGCAGACGGCTCCGCCTTCTCTTCGTAAACGGCTTTTTCAGCTGCTGTCCCATTCTGACCGCTGCCCGCATCAGTCTCCTGACTTTCTGCACTGCGCTTCTTCATCTCCGGCCCGGTTCCAGGCTTTCCCGTTCCTCTTTTGGACCGTTTTCCATGCGTATAACGAGGCTTTTCCTGCCGTTCTGCAGCAGAATCCGCCGTCCCCTCTTCCTTCCTGACTGCAGAATCTGCTGCCTCCTCCTTTTTTCTGACCACAGAATCTGCCGTCTCCTCTTTTCTCCTTGCAGCGCGCTCCTTCAGCACCTTTTCATCCTCTGCATGATCCAGTTCCAGGAGCATTTCCACAATTCTCTCCTTCTTGGTCCTGGCCGGAATCTTCATATCTCTGCTGTCCGCAATTGCCTTCAGGTCCTTCACCTGAAGAGATTCATACATTTCCTTTGACATTCTCATGGGATTCATCCTTGTGATTTACAAATCATTTTGACTTCCATCACCACATACGCATCCAATCGGATTCGATCCATCCGGCTATGCATATTGTGGAAGAAGTCACTCCAAGATAGGAGAAGACGCCATCCGACACCTTTCATTCTCAAAATTCAAGATGCGAATGCAGAACAGATACTTATCATCATTTCAATAATTGTGGTGTTGGATATCTCTAACGTCCAAACTGATGGACTCGACGTGATGACTGCCGCAGCGCTTTCCGATAACTCCCCGCCGCAGCACTCCGGGTTCAGCCAGAAAACACAGAAAAGGGACGATCCCCTCCTCAGTGCTGATTTTTTCATTATAAAATGCCCGCTGCACCCCTGTCAACGCAGAAGCGTCTGCAGAAGCTGCTGATAGATTTGACTGCTCTGTTCCTTCCACCCGACAAGAGCTCTTTTCGCGGTCTCCTCATCCGGAACCGACAAATCAATCGACAGAATCGCATGTCCGTTCTCCCGAACGACCAGATGAACCGTGTAATCTTCAAGCGTAGAACGATAATACTCTCCGAGGATGGCCTCCTCGTTTGTAATCTCCCGTCCCATGTCCTTGAGATATTTGCGGATCTGAAGCTTTATGCTGTCAGACAGCTGTCCTGCAAAAAAGCCGAGCGTCTCTTCCCCTTCTGCCGTAATCTGCAGGAAGGTCTTTCCCCCCATATTCTTCTCTGTCACAAACCCATTTTTCTCAATTTCTTCATAGGTCTGCAGCAGTGTCTCGAAATTAGCGGCATATCCGTTCTCGATGAGAAAAGAACTGGTTCGAGGCATAGCAATCTCACCGCCGGCGCGATCCAGCATATACAATATGATAAGCTTGTAAATTGCGACCGGCTCCATAACCTTCCCGATGCCCCTTTCAGCATGCTCTGATTCATTGATTCACGTCGTTTTATCGCTCTACATCTCGGGGCTGCAGCTCTTCCTCCCCGGTGTATCTGCGATCCCCCGTCAGGTGTGCCATATGTTCCCGGATATGTCTCTCATATCCGTTGTTCGAAGGCTGATACAATTCCGTCCCCCGCAATGTCTCCGGAAGGCACGGCTGTCCTGCATAATGTTCCTCATAAGAATGCGCATACTCGTAGCCGATCCCTCTTCCCAGATCCGCCGCAGCCTTATAATGCGCATCCTGCAGATACGGTGGAATCGGAAGAGAACCAGTCTCCTCAACCACCCTTCTCGCCGCCATGATGGACTCACATGCAGTGTTGGACTTTGGTGCCGTGGCGACATACTCCGCCGCCTGTGCCAGAATGATCTGCGATTCCGGCCATCCGATTCTCTCCGCCGCAAGACTTGCCGTCACTGCAACCTGCAAGGCAGCAGGATCCGCATTTCCCACATCCTCTGCAGCACAAATCATGATGCGCCTTGCGATAAATTCCGGCTCTTCCCCTGCCTCAATCATTCTGGCAAGATAATAAACCGCAGCGTCCGGATCAGAACCTCGCATGCTCTTGATAAAAGCCGAGATTGTATCGTAG
>CAVAJA010000040.1:0-10056 GCA_963588615.1 Lachnospiraceae bacterium
TATCGACTGCGTGGGAGCGGGCATCGGTGTATATCGAATCTGCGCGACGCTTGGAAAGGAGGCACACATCGTGCTGAATCAGGTGTCGACGTCCCTGCGCCCGATCGTGGATCTGTTCCGGGACAATGAGGAATATCCGGAGGATCTGTTCCTGACCAGCGAGCAGGCGATGCAGCGGGTGACGGAGGATTCGGCACTGGTTGTTGTAGACGTGAACAAGCCCAGCATCACAGAGTGCCCGGAGCTCCTTCGGATGTGCAAATCGATCGTGGTGCTGGATCACCACAGAAAGGGGAGCGAAGCCATCGAGAATGCGACGCTTTCCTATATTGAGGCATATGCCTCCAGTGCCTGCGAGATGGTCTCGGAGGTGCTGCAGTATATCGATGACAGCCTGCGGCTTCGTCAGGAGGAGGCAGACGCCCTGTATGCCGGAATGGTGGTGGACACCAACAGCTTCCAGAGCAAAACCGGCGTGCGCACCTTTGAGGCAGCGGCGTTCCTGCGGCGCAGCGGGACGGATGTCACGAGAGTGCGCAAGCTTTTCCGTGAGGAGGCTGTGGAATATAAGAGCAAGGCGGATGCGGTCTCACAGGCGGAGATCTACCGCGAGGAGTTCGCAATTTCTGTCTGCCGGAGCGACGGTCTGGAGAGCCCCACGGTTGTGGGCGCGCAGGCGGCGAACGAGCTGCTCAACATTAAGGGAATCAAGGCCAGCTTTGTCCTGACACCGTATCAGGGGAAGATTTTCGTCAGTGCCCGGTCCATCGATGAGGTCAATGTGCAGGTGATCATGGAGCACATGGGCGGCGGCGGTCATATGAACATTGCAGGAGCGCAGCTGGAGGGGAGCTCCTTAAAGGAGACACAGGAGCTCTTAAGACACACCATTGATTCCATGATGGACGACGGAGAGCTGTGACGATTCATGGCGTTCCTTCGGAACGGCTGCCTTCCGGCGGCGGTTCGGGAAGGAAGGAATTTGCGGACGGAGGCTGAATACTGCCGGGAGCAGCAGATTACAGCAGCCCGGAAAAGCAGCGGACAGCAGAAGCGACAGCGTTTGAAGAATTGCCCGGGGAGGGCAGATTACAGCGGAGGTAAGAGATGAAGGTTATTTTATTGCAGGATGTGAAATCCCTTGGAAAGAAGGGGCAGATTGTGGATGTCAGTGACGGCTACGCCAGAAACTATGTTCTGCCCAAGAAGGTAGGCGTCGAGGCGACGGACAAGAACAAAAATGAGCTGAAGCTGCAGAAACAGCACGAGGATAAGCTCGCGGCACAGAGGCTTGCAGAGGCCAAGGAGCTGGCGGCTCGTCTGGACACTCTGACGATTCAGGTGACCATGAAGGCGGGAGAGAACGGAAAGGTGTTCGGCTCGGTTGCCTCCAAGGAGATTGCGGAGCAGGCGAATAAACAGCACGGATTGACATTGGATAAAAAGAAAATTGTGCTGGAGGAGCCGATTAAATCCTTCGGTACCCACGAAGTTGCCATTAAGCTGCATCCCGAGGTGACAGGAAAGCTGCACGTACAGGTAAAGGAAGCGTAAGGAATCAGCATGCCGGAAGAGGACGTTGTAAAACGGGTAATGCCCCATAATCTTGAGGCGGAGATGTCTGTCATCGGAGCCATGCTGATGGATCAGCAGGCCATCGGCAGTGTCATGGAGATTCTGACGAAGGACGATTTCTATTCCAGACAGTACGGGATGATGTACGAAGCGATCCTGGAGCTGGAGCAGAGCGGCATGGCGGTGGATCCGGTGACGCTGCAGGAGAAGCTCAAGGAGAAAAATCTTCCGCCGGAGGCGTATGATGCCAGGACCATCGGCAGCATCATCGCGCAGGTTCCCACCTCGGCCAACGTGGCGAGCTATGCCAGAATTGTGGCGGATAAATCCCTGATGCGGCAGACCATACGGGCATGCGAGGAGATTTCAAACGATGCCTACATGGGGGCCGGCGATGCCCAGACGGTGATGACCAAGGCAGAGGAATCGATTTTCCATCTCTCGCAGGGAAAGCGGGGCTCGGAGTATCAGGATATACGCCAGATCGTGTCCAACGCGATGCACAAGATTGCAATGGCGGCGAAGATCACCGGCAATATTACGGGAATTCCCACCGGCTTTACGGATCTGGACAATAAGACGGCGGGGCTGCAGCCGGCGGATCTGATTCTGATTGCAGCGAGACCTTCCATGGGAAAGACAGCCTTCGTTCTGAACATTGCAGAGAACTGCGGCGTCCGCCAGGGCAAGCGCGTCGCAATCTTCTCTCTGGAAATGTCCAAGGAGCAGCTGATCAACCGTATGTTCTCACTGGAAAGCCATGTGGATGCGCAGAAAATCCGTACGGGAGACCTGACGGAGGGAGAATGGACGGATCTGATCGAGGGAGCTGAGACGATCGGTGAGTCTGCTCTGATGGTGGATGACACCCCTGCCATCACCGTCGGTATGCTGCGCTCCAAGTGCATGAAGTTCAAGATGGATCAGGGCCTGGATCTGGTGATCATTGACTACCTGCAGCTGATGAGCGGAAGCGGCGGCAGGAGCTCAGATTCCAGGCAGCAGGAGATTTCGGAGATTTCGCGCTCCCTGAAGGCCGTGGCCAGAGAACTGAATGTTCCGGTGATTGCGCTGTCGCAGCTCTCGCGCGCCGTGGAATCGAGAACGGACAAGCGCCCCATGCTCTCGGATCTGCGTGAGTCCGGCGCCATTGAGCAGGATGCGGATGTCGTGATGTTCATCTACCGCGATGAATATTATCATGAGGATTCTCCGGATAAGGGAATTGCGGAGATCATTATTGCCAAGCAGCGCAACGGCCCGATCGGCACGGTACAGCTGAAATGGCTGCCGGAGCTGACCAAGTTCGCAAACCTTGCCGGAGCGCAGTGATTGTTCTGAAGGGAATCCGTCCTGGATTGGTTTGTTCTGGACTGGTTTGTTCTGAAAGTGACCCGTCCCGGATTGGTTTGTTCTGGACTGGTTTGCACTGAAAAGTGATCCGTTCCGGATTGATTCGTTAGGAATTGGTTTGCTCTGAATTGATTCTTAGGAGAGAAGGAAATGAATCATAAGAATCCGCAGGATCGGGAGAAGCTGGTTTTTCTCCTGATCCTTGTTTTGTCCTTTGCGGCAGTTCTGATCTTGAATCTGTTCACACCGATGCTGTCGGATGATTATGCCTATGCGATGGAGGTGCAGAAGGCCTCCTCTCTCTGTGATCTGGTGGTGCAGGAATATCATCAGTATATGACATGGAACGGCAGGAGCGTGGCCCATCTGCTGCTGCGGCTGTTCCTGTTCCTGCCCGCGCCGGTCTTCAAGATATTCAACAGTCTGGCCTTTGCAGCCCTGTCCTATGTGATGGCGCAGCTGGCGTGCAGGGAGAAACGATATGACTGCTGGACACTCCTGATGGTGCAGATGGGACTGTGGCTGTACGCGGCGGACTTTGCGGAGACGATTCTGTGGGAGGACGGTGCATGCAATTACCTGTGGGGGGCCCTGATCATCTTCACCTTTCTGTTGGCGCAGCGGAATGCGCTGGAGAGCGGAAGGCTTCGGATAGTCCGCAGCAGGGGGCGTCTTGCGCTGCAGGGAGTTTTGCTGTTCTTATTCGGCGTGATGGCCGGCTGGTGCAATGAGAACACCTCGGGCGGCTGCCTTCTGGCGCTCCTGATCTGGCTGGCGGTGTGGAGGAGAAAAGGCTCACACATTCCCCGTCCGTACATCGCAGGAATGGTCGGGAATGCGGTGGGACTGGCTGTTATGGTCCTCTCGCCGGGAGCGCGCCTTCGGGCTTCGTATGATACGGATGAGAATTATTCCGGTCTTCTGGGACTGCTGGCGAGATTTCAGAAGATCACGCTGACAATTCGGGAGTACTACGCAATTCTGCTGGCCGCGCTGCTGGCGGCGGCAGTTCTGCTGTGGTTTCAGCGAAACAAAAGGGGGCTGGAGAAAACGCTGCTGTTCGGTTTCCTGTTCCTTGCGACCTCCTATGCACTCGTTGCAACACGCCAGACGCAGCCGAGGGCCTTTTTCGGCGCAGGACTCTTTCTCATGATCGGTGCAGTCAGCGGAATTCGCGAGGCAATGCAGCATTCTGCGGCAGATGCTCCGCAGATGGAAAAGCAGCTGCCGAATTCTGCGGAAGCAGACGGCGGAATGACCTCGGAAGGGGCGCACTGCGGGCAGGGGGAGGAGAGAGAGACGAATACGGTGGCCTGCGCAGGAAGAGAAGGATACCTTCTTCAGGCGGCAGGATGGAGCCTTCTGGCGGTGCTGCTGATGCAGCTCCTGTTCACCTATGCAGATAACGCGACAAACGTGGGACGAATCTGGCGGGATGAGAGAAACCGCATTGCCTACATAAAGGAGCAGGCGGCCAAAGGAGAGACCCAGATCACGGTTCCCATGGTTCACACGGATTTCTATAACGATTATTCTGCGATTGAGAAGATGGAGATGACAGACGACGCCGGGTACTGGATCAACCTGTTCTATGAAGAATATTACGGCGTGGAGTCCATCAAGGCAATTCCCTATGATGACTGGGAGGCACTGCAGGGAGAATAGAGAGAACAGCTCTTCTCACAGTGCACAGTGCCGCTGCGTGCGGCGGCAGACCGATCTGCGTACCTCTGCAACATGCGGATTCCTGCCTTGAGCGGTCTTGTGTGGTCTGCAAATGTAAAAAAGGAGTCGATTCCAATCGGAATCGACTCCTTTTTTATACATAAAAATCGGATGCCTGAAGCAGAGGTGAAACATCAGCCCTCTGTGATAGCACCTACAGGACACTGAGCCTCGCAAGCACCGCAGTCGATGCAAGCGTCTGCATTGATCTCGTAATGAGCATCGCCCTGAGCAATTGCCTCTACAGGACACTGAGCAGCGCAGGAACCACAGCTGATGCAAGAATCACCAATAACACGTGCCATGAGTAATACCTCCTTTAACTGTGCATATAACCATGCATGGATTTGAACGATTTACTGCCGTGAGAGCATCGGAAAACGATAACCCCACCAACCTGTCTCATCTTACAACCCTTGTTATTTGTTAGACAATACTAAGTTTCTATAGTCCCTCTTACCGCGAATTCAGGCATTTACAGTACAGACGACGGGATCACAAAGAGAGAATTCTCCTCTGCAAATCTGCGAACTTTGCGTACCGCAAGACAGGCCGAACGAGCAGCGCTTTGCCGCTGCGAAGGTATCGAAGCCTGCCGAGGATGTCGCAGGTGAGCAGATGCAGAGGAGAATTCCCGCTTCATGCCGCATCGCGCAGCCGCACAAACAAAAAAGCGGCACCCCACAAGGAGATGCCGCCCGGGCTCGCCGCCACGCTGCAGATGCAGCACAGCAGATCAATTTTTATTCGTTGTACAGAGCACCCAGCTTCTGCAGATATGCATAATGCGCCTTTGCGTGCTCCTCTGCCTCTGCGAAGAGCTTTGCAGCTCTCTCAGGGTTCTTGCGCTGCAGGGAAGTGTAGCGAACCTCTCCGCTGAGGAACTCGCTGTACTCCTTGGTAGCAGGCTTGGAGTCCAGAGTGAACTTCTTGCTGCCGCCTGCAGGATTGAAACGGAACAGGTTGTAGTAGCCGGTCTCAACAGCCAGCTTCTCTTCGTCCTGAGCCTTGTTCATGCCCTTGCGGATACCATGGTTGATGCAAGGTGCATATGCGATGACCAGAGACGGTCCCGGATATGCCTCAGCCTCTGCAATGGCCTTGATGCACTGATTGCGGTCTGCGCCCATGGAGATCTGTGCAACATATACATAACCATAGCTCATAGCCATAGCTGCCAGATCCTTCTGAACGGTTTCCTTACCGCCGGCAGCGAACTGAGCAACAGCGCCCTCAGGTGTAGCCTTGGAGGACTGTCCGCCGGTGTTGGAGTAAACCTCGGTGTTTACAACGAAGATATTGACATCCTTGCCGGAAGCCAGAACGTGGTCAACGCCGCCGTAGCCGATATCGAATGCCCAGCCGTCGCCGCCGAAGATCCACTGGGACTTCTTTGCCAGGAAATCCTTCTCTTTGAGGATATCCTTTGCAGCATCGGAGCCGTCAGCCTCAAGAGCAGCAATCAGCTTGTTGGTAGCGGCACCGTTCAGAGCGCCCTGCGTGAAGGTATCCAGATATTCCTGGCTGCCTTCGCCGCCCCATGCTGCAACCTTCTCCTTCAGCTGAGAACGAATTGCATTGTTGGCAAGGAGCATACCATAACCAAACTCAGCGGCATCCTCGAACAGGGAGTTGGACCATGCAGGACCATGACCCTCTGCATTCACCGTGTAAGGTGTGGAAGGAGAGGAGTTGCCCCAGATGGAGGTGCAGCCTGTAGCATTTGCAATGTACATTCTGTCACCGAACAGCTGAGTGATGAGCTTGATGTAAGGTGTCTCACCGCAGCCTGCGCATGCGCCGGAGAACTCCAGCAGAGGCTGTTTGAACTGAGAACCCTTAACGGTGGTCTCCTTGAATTTAGCAACAACATCTTCCTTGATCGGAAGCTTTACAGCAGCGTCGAATGCAGCCTGCTGGTTGGGAAGAGCCTGTGCCTCATCCAGTCTGCTCATGGTGAGTGTAGCAGCCTTCGCATTGCCGGGGCATACGTTTGCGCAGGATCCGCAGCCGGTGCAGTCCAGACTGGATACAACGATTGCGAACTTGTAGCCGGGCATGCCGGTCAGATCCTTGGTTACGGTGCCTTCCGGCATAGCAGCTGCCTCGTCCTCGGTCATAGCGATCGGACGGATTGCTGCGTGAGGGCAGACATAGGAGCAGAAGGTGCACTCGATGCAGCTCTCTGCATTCCATACCGGAACATTGACGGCGATGCCGCGCTTCTCGAAAGCAGCTGCGCCGGAAGGAGTGGAACCATCCACATAAGGAAGAACATCGGAAACCTTCAGGCTGTTGCCTTCCTGAGCGGATACAGCCAGCTGAATGTTGTTGACGAATGCCTCAACATCCTTGCGGTCGGAAGTAACCTTCTTGAAATCAAGGCCCTCATCCTCAGCGTTTGCCCAGCTCTCCGGAATCTCTACCTTGTGCCAGTTCTTTGCACCGGCATCAATGGCAGCCCAGTTCTTCTCAACGACATCCTGACCCTTGCGGCCGTAGGTCTTCTGTGCGGCATCCTTCATGAGCTGTACAGCGTGATCCTCCGGAATGATCTTGGTGATGGTGAAGAAAGCGGACTGCAGAATCGTGTTGATACGGGTGGGACCCATACCGGTCTCGATGCCGAGCTTCACACCGTCGATGGTATAGAAGTTGATCTTGTGATCATACATGAACTTCTTAACCTGTCCGGGAATATGCTTCTCCAGATCTTCATCGCTCCAGGAGCAGTTCAGAAGGAAGGAACCGCCGTCAACCAGCTCCTGAACCATGTTGAACTTACGCATGTAAGCCGGGTTGTGACATGCAACAAAGTTCGCCTGGTGAATCAGGTAAGTAGACTTGATGGCCTTCTTGCCGAAACGCAGGTGAGACATGGTCACGCCGCCGGACTTCTTGGAATCGTAGTCAAAATATGCCTGAGCATACATGTCGGTGTTGTCACCGATGATCTTGATGGAGTTCTTGTTGGCACCTACGGTACCGTCAGCACCCAGACCCCAGAACTTGCAGCATACCGTACCTTCAGGAGTGGTAACGATCTCCTTGCCGGTAGGCAGAGACAGGTGAGTCACATCATCATCGATGCCGATGGTGAAGCGCTTCTTATCCTCGTTGTTGTAAACAGCGATGATCTGTGCAGGAGTGGTGTCCTTGGAACCGAGGCCGTATCTGCCGGTGTATACAGGAACCTGATCGAACTTGGAACCCTTGAGGGCAGCGACAACATCCAGATACAGAGGCTCGCCGATGGAGCCGGGCTCCTTTGTGCGGTCGAGAACGGAGATCTTCTTGACGGTGTCCGGAATGGCAGCGATCAGAGCCTCAGCGCTGAAGGGTCTGTACAGACGAACCTTCACGAGACCGACCTTCATGCCCTGGCCGTTCAGGTAATCAACGGTCTCCTCGATGGTCTCATTGACAGAGCCCATGGCGATGATGACCTGCTCAGCATCTGCAGCACCGTAGTAGTTGAACAGCTTGTAATCAGTGCCGAGCTTCTCGTTGACCTTGTCCATGTACTTCTGAACAACAGCAGGCATCTCATCATAAACTGTGTTGCATGCCTCACGTGTCGTGAAGAAGATGTCAGGGTTCTGAGCTGAGCCCATCTGACGAGGATGGTTGGGATTCAGAGCATTGTCACGGAAAGCCTGTACCTTGTCCAGATCGATCAGATCCTTCAGATCGTCATAATCCCAGACCTGAATCTTCTGAATCTCGTGAGAGGTACGGAAGCCGTCGAAGAAATTGATGAAGGGAAGCTTGCCGTCTACGGCTGCGCAATATGCAACAGGAGTCAGATCCATAACCTCCTGTACGGAGCTCTCGCAGAGCATGGCAGCACCGGTCTGACGACATGCATACACATCAGAGTGATCGCCGAAAATGTTCAGCGCATGAGAAGCAACGCAGCGAGCGGAAACATTGAATACTGCCGGGAGTCCCTCACCTGCTACCTTATAGATGTTGGGAATCATAAGGAGCAGTCCCTGAGAAGCGGTAAAGGTAGAGGTCATTGCTCCTGCGGTGATGGAACCGTGGGTTGCACCTGCAGCACCGGCTTCAGACTGCATCTCGGTTACATGAACGACATCCCCAAAAATGTTCTTGCGCCCGGCGGTTGCCCACTCATCTACATGCTCAGGCATTACCGATGACGGCGTGATGGGATAGATGGTAGCGACTTCTGTATACGCATAGGCAGCGTGTGCAGCAGCTTCATTGCCATCCATGGTTAGATACTTTCTTGCCATATTCGATTTCCTCCTATATTTGTGCACTTTTATGCTCAGGGCATAATACACCCTGCAGAGTGCTATCTTTGGTTCAAAAGTCTATCATTCGAACTGTGAGAATGCAACGATTCGAGGCATTGAAAAAACTAAATTTTTGATGTATTTGTCTAATGAATGTTAACGGAGACTAATACATTTTAGATATGTTAAACAATGGATAAGATAAAAAACTGTACATTGTGACTAAAATAACAATCTGGCATTACAATGGAATATGACGCCGGAAATAATCTTGTCAGAACATAAAACCGCTTCCGCCCATCAGGCGAAAGCGGCGAGTCTTTCAACGGCATGTTCCGGGATCAGCAGCTCTCCGTGCTCCTCCAGATACGGTTCTCTGGCGTAGGTGATGGGCTGCAGCGTTCCGAATTCAGAGACGGCGGCAAGGACGCCCTGCAAAGCGGAAACCTCTTCGACGTTCTTCATCTTGAGGAGAAGCTGATATCGATCCTTATCTCTGAAAAGAAGGCTCTCTCCAGTATAGCTGTCGCGGATGCCCGCAGCAGCCTTGAGGAGATGATCCATGTCACAGAACGAATACAGCCGATGGCAGGCGGCATATTCACGGAACTGCTGGAGCGCAGCCTTCGCTGCAGCGGAATCGGAATTCTGCGCGGAAGGGGAGGCGTCCTGTGCGTTGTCCTCCGCGGTTTTCCCGGTGAGCGAACGCAGCAGCTGCTCCAGGGCTCCGAGCGTGTTCCCCTGCCGGGTGAGTGCCGGAGCAAAATTGGAGAAGCGGGAATCCAGCTCCTCCGGATTCTCCACCTTTGTGACAATGAGAACAATGTTCCCGCTCTGCATGGGGATCGCCTCGATCATAAGAGGAGTGTTCTCAGCCTCAAAGCCAACCTGCATGGCGGCCTGCTGCAGCATATCGCGAAAAAGCTCCCTGGCTTTTTCTGTGCCGTAAGCCAGCTCGCGGAGCTGAATCTGCCGTGCAGCCAGATCTTCACCTGTCAATATGAATCGCACCTGACGATCATTGATTTTCTCGATTTTCAAAGAGATCCCTCCTCTCTCCAGACTTTTTACAACAGTTTAACGATGGGGGACGGGCGGCGTCAATCGAATTCACGGAAAATTTAGGATATCGGGAATATAC